>CAZYBG010000009.1:0-44940 GCA_964645155.1 uncultured Rhodobacterales bacterium
GGATGGGCATGCTGGAACGGGATGTCGAGATAGGACAGCACCAGCCCCTCGGCCATCAGCGGCACCAGTTCGCGGACATGGGGGTACGGGTAGACGTAGTGCAGCCGCACCCAGGCGCCGAGACGCCCGAGCTCACGGGCCAGCGGGACGATCGGGAACTTCTCGTCCCGCTCCTTCCAGTCGGTGCCGTAGGCCGAGGTGTCCTGGCTGATGACCAGAAGCTCCCTCACCCCCGCCTCGACCAGCTTCTCGGCCTCGCGCAGCACGGCATGGGCCGGGCGCGAGGCAAGGCGGCCGCGCATGTCGGGGATGATGCAGAAGCGGCACTTGTGGTCGCAGCCCTCAGCGATCTTCAGGTAGCTGTAATGCCGGGGCGTCAGCTTGATGCCCTGCGGGGGCAGAAGGTCCACGAACGGATCGGGCGCGGGCGGGACGGCGGCGTGCACCGCGTCCAGTACCTGTTCGTACTGGTGCGGCCCGGTCACGGCCAGCACCTTCGGATGCGCGCCGGTGATGTAGTCGGGCTCGGCCCCGAGGCAGCCGGTCACGATCACCCGCCCGTTCTCGCGCAGCGCCTCGCCGATCGCCTCGAGGCTTTCCGCCTTGGCGCTGTCGAGGAAGCCGCAGGTGTTGACGATGACGGCATCGGCGCCCTGGTAGTCGGGCGAGATCGCGTAGCCCTCGGCGCGGAGCCGCGTCAGGATGCGCTCGCTGTCGACCAGCGCCTTGGGGCAGCCGAGCGAGACCATGCCGACGGTCGGCTGGCCGGGGCGCGCGGGATCGGCGAGCCGGATCTTCGGCGCGATGTCGGGGCGCAGGCCCGGATTGAGGATCGGCGGGGTCGCGGTCATCGCGGCGATATAGCCGCTGCCCCGCCCGCCGGGAAGGGGCGCGTCAGGTCCTCAGCCGCCAGCCGGTGCGGAAGATCGCCCAAACCGCGACGAGGCAGAGGCCGAGGAAGAACAGGATCGCCGCGATCGAGACGCCGACCGGCACGTCGGCGAGGCCGAAGAACGACCAGCGGAACCCGGAGACGAGGTAGAGCACCGGGTTCAGGCGCGCCACGTTCTCCCAGAACGGCGGCAGCATCGAGGCCGAATAGAAGGCGCCGCCGAGAAAGACGAGCGGTGTCAGCACCATGAGCGGGATGATCTGCAGCTGCTGGAAATCCTTGGCCCAGATGCCGATCAGGAAGCCGAGGAGCGAGAAGCTGACGCAGGTCAGGACGAGGAAGGCGACCATCCAGACGGGATGCGCGATGGTCAGGTCGACGAAGACGAACGAGGTGCCGAGGATCACCAGCGCGATGATCAGCGACTTCATCGCCGCCGCGCCGACATAACCCATGACGACCTCGTAGAACGAGACCGGCGAGGAGAGGATCTCGTACATCGTGCCGATGAACTTCGGAAAGAAGATCCCGAACGACGCGTTCGAGACCGAGTTCTGCAGCACCGTGAGCATGATGAGCCCCGGCACGATGAAGGCGCCGTAGGAGATGCCGTCGACCTCCTCGATCCGGCCGCCGATCGCGGCGCCGAAGACGACGAAGTAGAGCACGGTGGACAGCACCGGCGAGGCGAGCGATTCCCACAGCGTCCGGTAGAACCGTTCCATCTCGTGGCTGTAGATCGTCGCGACGGCGCGCCAGTTCATGCGTTCTCCTCCACCAGCCGCAGGAACACTTCCTCGAGCGACGACTGCTGGGTTTCGAGGTCGCGCACCGCGAGGCCCGCCGCCGCGAAATCGGCGAGCAGCCGGGCGATGCCGGTCCGCTCGGCGCGGGTGTCGTAGTCGTAGGTGACGCGGCGGCCGTCCTCGCCCAGGGTCAGGCCCTGGCCTTCCAGCGCCTCGGGAAGCCGGCGGATCGGCTCGGTCAGCTCGACCGTCAGCCGCTTGCGGCCGAACCGGCGCATCAGCGACTGCGTCTTCTCGACGAGGAGGAGGCGGCCCTTGTCGATGACGCCGATCCGGTCGGCCATCATCTCGGCCTCCTCGATGTAGTGCGTCGTCAGGATGATCGTCACGCCCGCTGCCCGCAGGTCGCGGACCACCTGCCACATCTCGCGCCTCAGGCCCACATCGACCCCCGCCGTCGGCTCGTCGAGGAACAGGACGCGCGGGCCGTGCGACAGCGCCTTGGCGATCAGCACCCGCCGGCGCATCCCGCCCGACAGCTCGTTGTTCCGCGCCGCGCGCTTGTCCCAGAGCGCGAGGTCGCGCAGGACCTTCTCGAGATGCCCGTCGTCGGCCGGCTTGCCGAACAGTCCGCGCGAGAAGCGCACCGTGCTCAGCACCCGCTCGAACGGCTCGACGCTGATCTCCTGCGGGACGAGGCCGATGAGACTGCGGGCCTTGCGGTAGTCGCGCACGATGTCGTGCCCACCGACCCGGACCGATCCGCCGGTCGGCCTGACCAGCCCGCAGACGATCGAGATCAGCGTCGTCTTGCCGGCGCCGTTCGGGCCGAGCAGCGCGAGGATCTCGCCCTCCGCGATGTCGAGGCTGACGCCGGAGAGGGCGGCCGTGCCGCTCGCATAGACCTTCGAGAGGTCGCGGATTTCGACGATGGGGGGCATGGGCGACTCGGGTCCGGGCGGGCGAGGCTAGACCAGCCGCGCGGGAAGGGAAAGGTACGGCCCGGCACGAATGGCGGCCGACCGCCGGGCAGGCGACACCCGGGATGTCTCGATATCCGCGCCTTACCGGCGCCGGTCGCGCCGCGAACTCATCGGCTGGAAGGCGACACCGACATGCGCCTCGCAATACGGTTTGCCCGGCTGGACCGCGAGGCCGCAGAACCAGAAGTCATCGGTCGCCGGGTCGCCGATCGGCCATTTGCAGGTCCGCTCGGTCAGTTCCATCAGCTTGAGCCGGCGTGCCTTCTTCTCGACCTCGCGCACCGAGGCGAGCGCCTCGGGGCTGATCTCGTTCGCGGAGGGCTGCGGCGGCAGTGGCTGACCGGAGGCGACGAACGGCTTGCGGGCCGGCGGGGCCGCCTGCGGCGCCTGCCGCGCATCGGCGACCTCGGGCTGGGTCTTCACAAGCTGCGGCCGCGGCCGCGGCTCGGGCCGGGGCGCTTCGGCCACCGGTGCCGGCGGCGCCGCGGGCTCGTCCACCCCGGGAACCGGCGCGCCGCCGCGGTTCGACAGGCCGAGCCGGTGCACCTTGCCGATCACCGCGTTCCGCGTCACGCCGCCCAGTTCCTTCGCGATCTGGCTCGCCGACTGGCCTTCCGACCACATCTTCCTCAAGAGCTCCACCCGCTCGTCCGTCCAGGACATGCACGACCTCCGGCGATTGCAAAATTGACACCCCGGCGCGCTGGCCGGGGTGCATTCGGTCGCCAGGCCGGCGACGGGCCCATAATAGGCCCGGGCCGCGGGTGGTTACAAGGCGGCCGCGGCGACAATGCTGCGCATCGGCCGATACCGCCGTCGGGCGGCTGGCGTTTCGGCGGCCGATCACACATGCTGGCCGGCAAGGATCGCCCGCCAACCGGCCGAGGAAACAGCCTTGGGGTCTTTGCCACCCGTTCTCAACCTCTCGCCCGTCGTCTCCGACGAGGTGCGGCAGACCACCTGCTACATGTGCGCCTGCCGCTGCGGGATCGACGTGCACCTGAAATCCGGCAAGGTCAGCTACATCGAGGGCAACCGTGACCACCCGATCAACCGCGGCGTCCTTTGCGCCAAGGGCGCCGCGGGGATCAAGCAGGTCACGGCGCCCTCGCGGCTCCGTGCGCCGCTGCGCCGGGTCGGCCCCCGCGGCTCGGGCGCGTTCGAGGAGATCAGCTGGGACGAGGCGCTGGAGACCGCCGTCGCGTGGCTCGCGCCGCTGCGCGAGACGGCGCCCGAGAAGCTCGCGTTCTTCACCGGGCGCGACCAGTCGCAATCCTTCACGAGCTACTGGGCGCAGGCGTTCGGCACCTGCAACTACGCCGCCCATGGCGGCTTCTGCTCGGTCAACATGGCGGCCGCCGGCATCTACACGATCGGCGGCGCGTTCTGGGAGTTCGGCCAGCCCGACTGGGAACGGACGCGCGTCTTCGTGCTGTTCGGCGTTGCCGAGGACCACGACAGCAACCCGATCAAGATCGGGATCGGGCGGCTGAAGGAGCGTGGCGCGCGGGTGATCGGCGTGAACCCGATCCGCACCGGCTACAACGCCGTTGCCGACGACTGGTACGGCATCACCCCGGGGACCGACGGGCTTCTCGTGATGTCGCTGATCCACGTCCTGCTCAAGGCGGGTAAGGTCGATCTCGACTACCTCGCGCGATGGACCAACGCGCCGCTTCTGGTGCGCTCGGACGACGGCGCCGGGAAGGGGCTGTTC
Source organism: uncultured Rhodobacterales bacterium (assembly GCA_964645155.1). Lineage (GTDB taxonomy): Bacteria > Pseudomonadota > Alphaproteobacteria > Rhodobacterales > Rhodobacteraceae > CAZYBG01. The sequence continues at coordinate 4,339 of CAZYBG010000009.1, forward strand.
CTGCGGGGAGACGACGGCACGCCGCTGGTCCGCGACCGCAGGACCGGCGCCCTCGTGCCGTTCGACCGTGCAGGCGTCCTGCCCGACCTCGGCGCAAGCCATGACGGGCACCGGACCGTCTTCCATCATCTGGCTGACCGCTACCTCGCTGCCGACCACGCGCCGGAGGCCGTCGCCGAGCGGGTCGGCATCCCGGCCGACCGCATCCGCGGCCTCGCCGCCGAACTCGCCGCTGCCGCCTTCGACGACCCCGTCATCCTCGACCGGCCCTGGACCGACTTCCGCGGCGAGCGGCACGAGGCGATGGTCGGCCGGCCGGTCAGCTTCCATGCCATGCGCGGCATCTCGGCCCATTCGAACGGCTTCCAGACCGCGCGGGCGCTGCACCTCCTCCAGATCCTCCTCGGCTCGGTCGACGTGCCCGGAGGCTTCCGTTTCAAGCCGCCCTACCCGAAGCCGGCCGAAGCGCACCCCCGGCCGCACTGCAGGGTCACCTGCAACGGCCCGCTCGACGGCCCGCATCTTGGCTACCCGCTCGACCCCGCGCACCTCGCGCTCGACGAGGACGGCGTGCCCGCCCGGATCGACAAGGCGTTCTCGTGGGAGAACCCGTTCTCGTCGCACGGGCTGATGCACATGGTCATCCCGAACGCCCATGCCGGCGATCCCTACCGGATCGACACGCTAATGCTCTACATGGCCAACATGGCCTGGAACTCGTCGATGAACACGGCGGCCGTCATGGCCATGCTGACCGACCGCGACGCGGCCGGCGACTACGTCATCCCGCGCATCATCTACTCCGATGCCTATGCCTCCGAGATGGTGGCCTATGCCGACCTGATCCTGCCGGACACGACCTATCTGGAGCGGCACGACTGCATCAGCCTGCTTGACCGGCCGATCAGCGAGGCCGACGCGGCGGGCGACGCCATCCGCTGGCCGGTGGTCGAGCCCGACCGGCCCGGACATGCCGGCGTCCGCGGCTTCCAGTCGGTGCTGCTCGATCTCGGCGCGCGGCTCAAGCTGCCGGGTTTCGTGCTCGAGGACGGCACGCCCGCCTTCACCGACTATGCCGACTACATGACCTGGCACGAGCGCCGGCCCGGCGTCGGCCCGCTTATGGGGTTCCGCGGCGAGGACGGCACCGAGGTCGGCCGCGGCGCGCCGAACCCCGGCCAGATCGCCCGCTACATCGAGAGCGGCGGCTTCTTCGCCGCCCATGTCCCCGAGGACGCCGCCTACTTCAAGCCGTGGAACATGGCTTACCAGGACTGGGCGGTGTCGATGGGCTTTTTTGACCAGCCGCAGCCGTTCCTGTTCTCGATCTACAGCGAGCCGATGCGGCGCTTCCAGCTGGCGGCCGAGGGCCACGGCCCCCGCCAGCCGCCCGAGCACCTGCGCGCCAGCGTGCACCGGGCGATGGACCCGCTGCCGTTCTGGTATCCGCCGTTCGGCGATGACGCCGCCGCCGGCTACCCCCTCCATGCCCTCACGCAGCGGCCGATGGCGATGTATCACTCCTGGGGGTCACAGAACGCGTGGCTCCGCCAGATCCACGGCGAGAACCCGCTCTACCTGCCCGCCGCGCTGTGGGACGAGCTTGGCTTCGCGGAGGGCGACTGGGCGCGCGTCACCTCGCCGAGCGGCGAGATCGAAGTGCCCGTGGCGCGGATGGCCGCGCTCAACGCCCATACGGTCTGGACCTGGAACGCGATCGGCAAGCGCAAGGGCGCCTGGGGGCTTGACGCGGATGCGCCCGAAGCGACGAAGGGTTTCCTTCTCAACCACCTGATCCACGAGCTCCTGCCGCAGCGGGGCGACGGCCAGCGATGGTCGAACTCCGACCCTGTGACCGGGCAGGCGGCATGGTTCGACCTGCGCGTGCGGATCGAGAAGATCGCCCCGCGCAGGGCCGCATCGCCGGCCTTTCCGCCGCTCGACCCGCCGGAGGGGGTCGGGCGATGACGGCGCTTCCCGAACGTGTGGAGCGCAAGCTCGGCCTCGTCATCGACCTCGACACCTGCGTCGGCTGCCACGCCTGCGTCACCGCCTGCAAGGGCTGGAACGATCAGGGCTACGGCGCCCCCCTGTCCGACCAGGACCCCTACGGCGCCGACCCTTCGGGCACCTTCCTCAACCGCGTGCACGCCTACGAGGTCGAACCCGACGACGGGCCGCCGATGATCGTGAACTTTCCGCGGTCCTGCCTGCATTGCGACGATGCGCCCTGCGTCACCGTCTGCCCGACCGGCGCCAGCTACAAGCGCGCCGAGGACGGGATCGTGCTGGTGAACGAGGCGGCCTGCATCGGCTGCGGCCTCTGTGCCTGGGCCTGCCCCTACGGCGCCCGCGAGATGGACGCCAAGGCCGGCGTGATGAAGAAATGCACGCTCTGCGTTGACCGCATCTACAACGAGAACCTTCCGGAGCGGGACCGGGTGCCGGCCTGCGTCCGCACCTGCCCGACCGGCGCCCGCCATTTCGGCGATCTTGCCGACCCCGAGAGTGCCGTCAGCCGGCTGGTGGCCGAGCGCGGCGGTGTGGACCTGATGCCCGAGATGGGGACGAAACCCGTCAACAAGTACCTGCCGCCCCGCCGCAAGGGCGCGGTCGCCGCCCCGCGGCTTGCCGAGATCGAGGCGGGCGGCGTCGCGGGCTGGCTCGACAGGATGCTGAGCCGCCTCTGATGCATCCCGCCCCGTCGGTCATCGTCTTCACCGTGCTCTCCGGGCTCGGCTTCGGGCTGCTTGCGATGCTGGGCCTCGGCCTGGCCGAGCCGACCGGGCTTGCCGCCTTCCTCCATTGGGGCCTCGGCTACGCGCTCGCCACCGGCGGGCTGCTCGCCTCGACGCTCCATCTCGGCAACCCGCAGCGGGCGCTCCGCGCCTTCACCCAGTGGCGGACGAGCTGGCTCTCGCGCGAGGCGTGGGGCGCCGTCGCGACGCTGGTCACTCTCGCGCCCGCGGCGATGGCGGATATCGGCTGGCTGCCGCACCTGCCGGGCCTCGGCATCGCCGGCGCGGCACTCTCGGCCGCGACGATCCACGCGACCGCGATGATCTATGCCCAGCTCCGCACCGTGCCGCGCTGGCACCACTGGACCACGCCGGCGAAGTTCTTCGGCTTCGCGCTTGCCGGTGGGGCCATCCTCGCCGGGCTCGGCATCGTCGCGGCCGCGCTCTGCGCCGCGCTTTCCGTTCTGCTTGCCTGCGATTTCCGCGCCGGCGACCGCCGCTTTCCGGCGACCGCGCCGAACCTGGCGAGTGCGACCGGCCTCGCCGGCCGGGGCAGGGTGCGCAGCTTCGCGCCGCCGCATACCGGGCCGAACTACCTTTTGCGCGAGATGGTCCATGTCGTCGGCCGCAGACACGCGGCCCGCCTGCGGATCATCGCCGTCCTTGCGGCCGGTGTCGTCCCGGCACTGGTCCTTGCGCTGCCGCTGCCGCCGCTCGCCGCCGCGCTGCTGGCGGCGCCGGTGCACTTGCTTGGCGCTTTCGCGGCGCGCTGGCTGTTCTTCGCCGAGGCCGAGCATGTCGTCGGCCTCTACTACGGGGTCGGGGTGCGGCCGGCCTGAGGTCTCAGGCGCCGAACAGGTCCGCGTAGGCACGCCGCAGCGCCGCCTTCTGCACCTTGCCCATGGCATTCCGCGGCAGCGCGTCGACGATGATGTACCGCTTCGGCCGCTTGAACGGCGCGAGCCCGGCCGATACTGCCCCGGCCAGCGCGTCGGGCAGCGGCGCGGCACCCGGCGCCGCCGCGACCACCGCGACGACGCCCTCGCCGAAGTCCGGGTGCGGCACCCCGATGACCGCGCTCTCCGCGACGCCCGGCTGCGCGTCGAGGATCAGCTCGACCTCCTTCGGGTAGACATTGAAGCCGCCGGAAATGATCAGGTCCTTGGCGCGCCCGACGATGCGCAGGTAGCCCGCCGCGTCGATCGTGCCCAGATCGCCGGTCCGGAAGAAGCCATCCGGGCGGAACTCCTCCCGCGTCTTTTCCGGCATCCGCCAGTACCCCGCGAAGACGTTCGGCCCCCGTACCTCGATCTCTCCGATGCCGCCCTCCGCGACCGCTGCCCCGGTCTCGGGATCGGCGAGGCGCAGCTCCACCCCCGGCAGCGGCAGGCCGACCGTGCCCGCCCGGCGGGGCCCGGCGCGGGGGTTCGAGGTGTTCATGTTGGTCTCGGTCATCCCGTAGCGCTCGAGGAGCGCGTGCCCGGTCCTGTCCTCGAACCGGCGGTGCGTCTCCTCGAGGAGCGGGGCCGAGCCCGAGATGAACAGCCGCATATGCGCCGTCAGTTCCCGCGTCAGGCGCGCATCGTCGAGCAGCCGGGAATAGAAGGTCGGCACGCCCATCATCACCGTCGCCGCCGGCAGGGCCGCGATCACGGCATCGGCCTCGAACCGCGGCAGGAAGATCATCGCCCCGCCCGACACCAGCATCACGTTCGTCGCCACGAACAGGCCGTGGGTGTGAAAGATCGGCAGCGCGTGCAGCAGCACGTCGTCGGCGGCGATGCGCCAGGTTTCCGCAAGCACCTCGGCGTTGGAGACCAGGTTCGCCTGCGTCAGCATCGCCCCCTTCGACCGGCCGGTGGTGCCCGACGTGTAGAGAAGCGCGGCGAGGTCGTCGGGCCGGCGGTCGGCCGCCGCGTGGTCGGGTGCGCCGGCCATCGCCGCGAAGCTGCCCGTGCCGTCGGGGCCGAGCGCCCGCAGCGCGGCGCCCGCCCCGGCCGCGACGGGGCCGAGTTCGCTTTCGTCTGCGGGGTCGCAAAGAAACAGCGCGGCCTCGGCGTCTTGCAGGAAGTAGCCGATCTCCGCCGCAGTGTAGGCGGTGTTGAGCGGCAGGAACACGACGCCGGTCTGCACCGCCGCTGCGTAGAGCGCCAGGGCGTCGGCAGATTTCGCGACCTGCACCGCCAGCCGGTCACCCGGCGCGAGGCCCTGCGCCCGCAGCGCGCCCGCGAACCGTGCCGCGCGGTCGAGGAACGCCGCATGGCTTAACCGGGATCCGTCGCCCCGGATCAGGAAGGTGGTGTCGCGTCCGGCGTGGCGCCCGAACAGGCGGTCATGAAGCGGATTGACCATCGGTCGGTCCTCCGGGGCGGCCGTCAGCGGGCGACATGCACCGTCGTGTCCCATTCCGCGCAGGCGCGCGCAAGGGGATCGGGCAGCGGCCGGTCGACGAACAGCGCATCGACATCTGCGAGCGACGTGATCCTGACCGGTGCGCTGCGCGCCAGCTTGGAGTGATCCGTGACGAGGTAGACATGCCTGGCCTGCCGGATGATCGCCCGGCTGACCCGGACCTCCTGCAGGTCGAAGTCGAGCAGGTCGCCGTCGGCATCGAGCGCCGAGGTGCCGATGATCGCGTAGTCGACCTTGAACCCCTCGATCGCCTGCGCGGCGAGGTCGCCGACCAGGCCGCCGTCCGACCGGCGGAGCGCGCCTCCCGCAACGATCACCGCGCAGCTTTCGTTGGCGACGAGGATGTTGGCGACGTTCATGTTGTTGGTGACGACAGTGATGTTCTGGTGCCGCAGCAGCTCGCGCGCCACCGCCTCGGTTGTTGTCCCGATGTTGATGAAGAGCGAGGAGTTGTCGGGTATGGCCGCCGCGCAGGCCCGCGCGATCGCCGCCTTGGCCTCGGCGTTGAGGCTCCGCCGTTCCTCGTAGCCGATGTTCGCGACGCCCGAGGGCATGACTGCGCCGCCATGCACGCGGTCGAGCTTGCCGGCCTCGGCAAGCTCGGTCAGGTCGCGCCGGATCGTCTGGACGGTGACGCCGAAATGCTCGGCCAGCGCCTCCACCGCCACACGCCCCTCGGCGCGCGCGATGCCGAGGATTGCGTTCTGGCGCAGGCTCAGAACCATCCCTCGCTCCTCCTGCTCGCCCGATGCGGCAGAATATCGCGCGGATCGTCCCGCGCAAAGTCAAAACGCGCATGAACGCGCAATCACGAGCGTGATCCGAAAATGCTGCAGCTGCTCTGCCGCGCCGCAGAGCAAGGTAAGATATTGACCCAAAGTTCGAAAATAAAGCGAACTAAAACGAAGATTTCCTTTGACAGAACGAATGCCGGGGCGCGAGACTGCTGCAAAACTAAGGGGGGAAGCCGTGTCCGGGGCCGACGCCGCATCAGACGGCAGGCAGGTCGATGTCTTCGTGATCGGCGGGGGCATCAACGGCTGCGGCATCGCCCGCGATGCGGCCGGCCGCGGCCTTTCGGTTGCGCTTGCCGAGATGGGCGACCTTGCATCGGCGACCTCGTCGGCCTCCACGAAGCTGTTTCACGGCGGCCTGCGCTACCTCGAATACTTTGAGTTCCGCTTGGTCCGCGAGGCCCTCGTCGAGCGCGAGACCCTATTGCGGGCGATGCCGCACATCTCCTGGCCGATGCGGTTCGTCCTGCCCTACCACCCGTCGATGCGGTTCGAGGGCGAGACGCCGACGTCGAAGCTCCTGTCGGTGGTCATGCCCTGGATGCGCGGGCGCAGGCCCGCCTGGCTGATCCGCCTCGGCCTCTTCATGTACGACAACCTCGGCGGCCGGCGGATCCTGCCCGGCACCCGAAGCATCGACCTTGCCGCCGACCCGGCGGGCGGGCCGCTGAAGAAGAAGTTTCGCCGCGCCTTCGAATATTCCGACTGCTGGGTCGAGGACTCGCGCCTTGTCGTTCTCAACGCGCGCGACGCCGAACGCCTGGGCGCACGGATCATGACGCGTGCCCGCGTCGTTTCTGCGGCGCGCGAGGGTGACCGGTGGCAGGTCGTGGTCCGGCACGGCGAGGAGGCGGAGACCTGGTCCGCGCGCGTCCTCGTCAACGCCGGCGGCCCGTGGGTCGAGGATGTGATCCGCAACACCGTGCGGATCAACACCTCGGAAGGCGTCCGCCTCGTCCGCGGCAGCCACATCGTGACCCGCAGGCTTTTCGACCACGGCCGCTGCTACTTCTTCCAGGGCGCCGATGGCCGCATCATCTTTGCCATCCCCTACGAGACCGACTTCACGCTGATCGGCACGACCGACAAGGATCATCAGGGCGATCCGCGCTCGGCCGCCTGCACGCCGGAAGAGCAGGACTATCTGTGCGCCTTCGCCTCGGAGTATTTCGAACGGCCGGTCACCCGCGATGACATCGTCTGGACCTATTCGGGGGTCCGCCCGCTCTACAACGACGGCGCAAAGTCGGCGACGGCGGCAACGCGCGACTACGTGCTGTCGCTCGACACCCGCGGCGCACCGCTTCTCAACGTCTTCGGCGGCAAGATCACGACCTATCGCCGGCTTGCCGAAGCCGCGCTTGCGAAGCTCGGTCCGTTCTTTCCGGCGGCGTCGGGGGCCTGGACCGCCGGCGCCCCGCTGCCCGGCGGCAATTTCCCGGTCGACGGCGTCGCCGACCTCGTCGCCGGATTGCGCGCGGCCTACCCGTTCCTCGACGGCTACTGGGCCGGCCGCCTCGCGCGCGCCTATGGAACCGAGGCGCGCGTGCTGCTGGGCGACGCCCGGTCGGCGGGCGATCTCGGGCGCGCCTTCGGCGGCACCCTGACCGAGCGCGAGGTCGCCTGGCTGGTGACGCACGAACATGCGCGGACGGCCGAGGATGTGGTCTGGCGCCGGTCGAAGCTGGGCCTGAGGATGACCGCAGCGGAGGTTGCCGCGCTCGACGCCTTCATGGCCGGCGCGCTGCAGCGCCGCGCGGCTGCGGAATGACGGGGGGACCATGGCGCTTGAACTGAAGGGGGTGGCGAAGTCCGTCGGGGGCCGGCCGCATATTCTCCCGACCGACCTGACGCTCGAGCGCGGCACGATGAACGTGCTGCTTGGGCCGACGCTTTCGGGCAAGACGACGCTGATGCGGCTGATGGCCGGGCTCGACCGGCCGAGCCAGGGCCGCGTCTTCTGGGAGGGGCGCGACGTCACCGGCCTTCGTGTCCAGGAGCGCGACGTTGCGATGGTCTACCAGCAGTTCATCAACTATCCCTCGATGACCGTCTACGACAACATCGCCTCGCCGCTACGGCTGCTTGCCAGGAGCCGGGCCGAGATCGACGCGGCGGTGAACCAGACGGCCGAGATGCTGAAGCTGACGCCGCTCCTGCGGCGCAAGCCGCTCGAGCTTTCGGGCGGCCAGCAGCAGCGCTGCGCGCTCGCCCGGGCGCTCGTCAAGGGTGCCGGCCTCGTCCTCCTCGACGAGCCGCTCGCCAATCTCGACTACAAGCTGCGCGAGGAACTCCGCGTCGAGATTCCGCGGATCTTCGAGGAGTCGGGCGCGATCTTCGTCTATGCGACGACCGAGCCGGAGGAGGCGCTGCTGCTCGGCGGCAATACCGCCGCACTTTGGGAGGGCCGGATCACCCAGTTCGGGCCGACGCCCGAGGTCTACCGGCGCCCGGTCGATGCGACGACGGCGCGCGTCTTTTCGGACCCGCCGATGAATTTCCTCGCGATCTCCAAGGCGGGGCGGCGGATCATGTTCGGCGAGGGCCAGAATGCCGAGGCCGCAGGGCGGCTCGCAGACATCGCCGACGGCCGCTATTTGGCGGGCTTCCGCCCGAACCACCTGCGCATCGACCGCCACGGCGCCGCCGCGCTCGAGTTCCGCTGCCGCGTCGCCGAGACCGAGATCACCGGGTCGGAGACCTTCGTGCATCTCGACCACGGCGGCGACCGCTGGGTCGGGCTGATCCACGGTGTCCACGCCCTGACGCCGGGGGCCGAGGTGCCGGTCTATCTCGACCCGGCGCATGTCTACGTGTTCGGCGACGACGGCCGGCTGGTCGCCTCGGCGGCCTACGCGATCGCCGCCTGACGGGAGGGGAGAGGGACATGGCCCGCATCACGCTGCAGAACCTCGCCCACTCGTACCTCGCCGCACCGGTATCGGACGCGGATTTCGCGCTGAAGGAAATGACGCATGTCTGGGACGACGGCGGCGCCTACGCGCTGCTCGGCGCGTCGGGCTGCGGCAAGACCACGCTTCTCAACATCGTCTCGGGCCTGCTGCGGCCGAGCCGCGGCCGCGTCCTGTTCGGAGAGCGCGACGTGACCGATGCGCCGACGGCCGAACGGAACATCGCGCAGGTGTTCCAGTTCCCGGTCGTCTACGACACGATGACGGTGCGCGACAACCTGGCCTTCCCGCTCCGCAACCGCGGGGCGGACGCGGCCTACATCGCCCGCCGGGTGCAGGACATCGCGCGGATGATCGGCATGGAGGGTGCGCTCGACCGCAAGGCGCGGGGCCTGACGGCCGACGCCAAGCAGAAGATCAGCCTCGGCCGCGGCATGGTGCGCGAGGATGTCAACGCGATCCTCTTCGACGAGCCGCTGACCGTCATCGACCCGCACATGAAGTGGGAATTGCGCACCCAGCTCAAGTCGCTGCATCGGCAGTTCGGCCACACGATGATCTATGTCACCCACGACCAGACCGAGGCGCTGACCTTCGCCGACAAGGTCGTCGTCATGCATGATGGCCGCGTGGTGCAGATGGGCACGCCGCAGGAGTTGTTCGAGAAGCCCGCGCATACCTTTGTCGGCTATTTCATCGGCTCGCCCGGGATGAACATCCTAGAGGCGCGGGTGGACGGCCGGCGGGCCTATGTGGAAGGTGTCGAGATCGACCTCCAGGCGTCCTACCAGAAATTGAACGGAAAAGTTCATATTGGTATCCGGCCTGAATTCACCATGCTGACCGACGAGCCCTCGGGCCTGCCGGTCAAGGTCCGCCGGGTCGAGGATGTCGGCCGGCACCGGATCGTGCGGGCGGACTTTTTCGGACGTGAGATCAATGCGATCGCGGGTGAGGACGTCATCATCCACGATGGCATGAACCGGGTGGCGTTCGACCCCGCCCATGTCAACGTCTACGCCGGAGACTGGCGCGTCGAGGGGGAGGCGGCGTGATGGAAAAGACCGTCAACCAGAAAGCCTGGTTCCTCGTCCTGCCGGTTCTGGTGCTCGTGGCCTTCTCGGCGGTCATCCCGCTGATGACGGTGGTGAACTATTCGGTTCAGGACACGTTCGGCGACAACGTGTTCTTCTGGGCGGGCCTCGAATGGTTCGAGGACCAGCTGACTTCCGACCGGCTCTGGGCCGCGTTCTGGCGGCAGTGCCTGTTCTCGGGGATCATTCTCGCCATCGAGGTGCCGCTGGGCATCTTCATCGCGCTCAACATGCCGAAGAAGGGCGTCTGGGCCTCGGTCTGCCTTGTCCTGATGGCGCTGCCGCTGCTCATCCCGTTCAACGTGGTCGGCACGATCTGGCAGATCTTCGGCCGGGTCGACATCGGCCTTCTGGGGCACACGCTCGCGGCGATGGGGCTCGACTACAACTACACCAACGACCCGCTCGACGCCTGGATCACCGTCATCGTCATGGACGTCTGGCACTGGACGAGCCTGGTGGCGCTGCTGGCCTATGCCGGCCTGCGCTCGATCCCCGAGGCCTACTACCAGGCCGCGAAGATAGACCAGGCCTCGCGCTGGAAGGTGTTCCGCTACATCGAGCTGCCGAAGATGAAGGGTGTCCTGCTGATCGCGATCCTGCTCAGGTTCATGGACAGCTTCATGATCTACACCGAGCCGTTCGTCGTGACCGGCGGCGGGCCGGGCAACTCCACCACCTTCCTGTCGATCGATCTGGTGAAGATGGCGATCGGCCAGTTCGACCTCGGCCCGGCGGCTGCCTTCTCGATCATGTACTTCCTGGTGATCCTGCTCGTCTCGTGGGTGTTCTACACCGTCATGACGGGCCTCGACAAAGAGGAGCGCTACTGATGGCAACCGTTGCCACCAACGCGCCCGCCGCCTCGCTGCCGCGCGTCAACACGTCGGCGGTGGTGATGACGATCTACCTCGTCTTCCTCATGCTGCCGATCTACTGGCTGATCAACATGAGCCTGAAGACCAATTCCGAAATCCTCGGCGCCTTCTCGCTCTGGCCGCAGAACCTAACCTTCGCGAACTACCAGAAGATCCTGACCGACCCCTCCTGGTACATGGGCTATGTCAACTCGCTGATCTACGTGCTGATGAACACGGTGATATCGATCACCGTCGCACTGCCCGCGGCCTACGCCTTCAGCCGCTACAGCTTCATGGGCGACAAGCACCTGTTCTTCTGGCTGCTCACCAACCGGATGGCGCCGCCGGCGGTCTTCGCGCTGCCGTTCTTCCAGCTCTATTCTTCGATCGGGCTCTTCGACACGCATATCGCCGTCGCGCTTGCGCACTGCCTCTTCAACGTCCCCCTGGCGGTCTGGATCCTCGAGGGGTTCATGCGTGGCGTGCCGAAGGAGATCGACGAGACCGCGTATATCGACGGCTACGGATTCGGCAGGTTCTTCGTGAAGATCTTCATGCCGCTGATCGCGAGCGGCATAGGCGTCGCCGCCTTCTTCTGCTTCATGTTCTCGTGGGTCGAGCTTCTGCTGTCGCGCACGCTGACGGCCGTCAACGCCAAGCCCATCGCGGCGACGATGACGCGCACGGTCTCGGCCTCGGGCCTCGACTGGGGCGTGCTGGCCGCTGCCGGCGTGCTGACGATCGTGCCCGGCGCGCTCGTGATCTACTTCGTGCGCAACTACATCGCCAAGGGCTTCGCCCTGGGGAGGGTGTGATGGCACGCACGTCATCGCGGACCCGCAAGGAAGGAGCCGGCCGATGAACCTCTCGTGGATGGCCTGGACCACCCCCACCGCGATCTTCTTCGCGGTGATCGCCTGCACCCTGATCGTCTTCACGATATTGGCTATCCGCTACCCCGAAGCCCCGCGCACCGGCGTCCTGCGGATCGAGACGACGCGGGGCGACCGGTTGTTCATCAGTCTTCTCGGCTCGGCGTTCATTCACCTCGCCTGGCTCGGATTGTCCGACATGCCCCTCGTGTGGGCGTCGGGCCTTTGCCTCGTCTACGCCGCGGCGGTCTTCCGCTGGGTCTAGAGGCCGCGGGGTGTCCGGGTCGGCCCGGTCGCTCCAAACAGAAACCGTCGTTCTCAAGGGAGGAGAACCAAGTGAGACACCGTTACCTTTCAACCTCGGCGCTGGCTCTCGCGCTGATGCTCAGCGCGCCAGCCTGGGCCGACATGGAGGCCGCGCGCGCGTTCCTCGACGCGGAGATCGGCGATCTCTCGTCGCTGACGCGCGAGGAGCAGGAAGCCGAGATGCAGTGGTTCATTGATGCTGCCGCGCCCTTCCAGGGCATGGACATCAAGGTCGTGTCCGAGACGATCACCACGCACGAATACGAGGCCAACGTCCTCGCCCCCGCCTTCACCGCAATCACCGGGATCCAGGTCACCCACGACCTCATCGGCGAGGGCGATGTCGTCGAGAAACTGCAGACCCAGATGCAGACGGGCGAGAACGTCTACGACGCCTACATCAACGACAGCGACCTCATCGGCACCCACTGGCGCTACCAGCAGGCCCGCATCCTCGACGAGTGGATGGCCGGCGAAGGCGCGAGCGTCACGAACCCGAATCTCGATATCGAGGACTTCATCGGCCGGTCTTTCACGACCGCGCCTGACGGCAAGCTCTACCAGCTGCCCGACCAGCAGTTCGCGAACCTCTACTGGTTCCGCTACGACTGGTTCACGGACCCGAAGACGATGGAGGACTTCAAGGCCGCCTATGGCTACGACCTCGGCGTGCCGCTCAACTGGTCGGCCTACGAGGACATCGCCGAGTTCTTCACCGGCCGCGACATGTCCTACGCCGGCGGCCCGGCGACCGGAGTCTATGGCAACATGGACTACGGCAAGAAGGATCCCTCGCTCGGGTGGCGCTACACCGACGCGTGGATGTCGATGGCCGGCATGGGCGATGTCGGCTATCCGAACGGCAAGCCGGTCGACGAATGGGGCATCCGCGTGGATGAAAACGATCGTCCCGTCGGTTCTTGCGTCGCGCGCGGCGGGGCCACCAACGATGCCGCGGCGGTCTATGCGGTGACCAAGGCGATCGAGTGGCTGCAGAAGTACACGCCGCCCGAGGCGCAGGGCATGACCTTCGGCGAGGCCGGACCCGTTCCGGCGCAGGGTTCCATCGCCCAGCAGATGTTCTGGTACACCGCCTTTACCGCCGACATGGTCAAGGAAGGTCTGCCGGTGATGAACGAGGACGGCACGCCCAGGTGGCGCATGGCGCCTTCGCCGCATGGGGCCTACTGGCAGGAAGGCACCAAGGTCGGTTACCAGGATGCCGGGTCGTGGACGCTGCTCAAGTCCACGCCGGTGGATCGGGCGCAGGCCGCATGGCTCTACGCGCAGTTCGTGACCTCGAAGACGGTGGACGTGAGGAAGTCCCACGTCGGCCTCACCTTCATCCGCGAATCGACCATCGAGCACGACAGCTTCACCGAACGCGCGCCTCGTCTTGGCGGTCTGGTCGAGTTCTACCGCTCGCCCGCCCGTGTGGCATGGACGCCGACGGGAACCAACGTGCCGGACTATCCGCGTCTCGCGCAGCTCTGGTGGCAGAACATCGGTGACGCGATGTCCGGCGCCAAGTCGCCGCAGGAAGCGCTCGACGCGCTTTGCGAGCAGCAGGAGCAGGTGATGGAGCGGCTCGAGCGCGCCGGCGTCCAGGGCGACCTCGGCCCGGTGATGAACGAGCCGCAGGACCCGCAGGTCTGGCTCGACGAGCCGGGTTCGCCGGTCGCTAAGCTGGAGAACGAGGATCCGACGCCCGAAACGATCAGCTACGACGAGCTGATCAAGTCCTGGCAGAACTGATCCGGAACGGCCGGGGCCCGCGCGCGGGCCCCGGCCAGTCCGTCCGTCGCCTGGCCGAGAAGGACGTGCGCGGCGGCGTACCGCCGGCAAAGGGGTGAGGGAGGCGGGCGATGCCCTACGTTCTTGCGATCGACCAGGGCACGACATCGAGCCGTGCGATCCTGTTCGATGCTGCGATGAAGGTCGCCGCGGTCGCGCAGGAGGAGTTCCCGCAGCACTACCCCGCCTCCGGCTGGGTCGAGCACGATCCGTCGGACCTCTGGGCCACCGTCGCCGCGACCTGCCGGGCCGCGATCGAGAAGGCGGGCGCCGCGCCCGGCGAGATCGCCGCGGTCGGGATCACCAACCAGCGCGAGACGACGCTGATCTGGGACCGCGCGACAGGTCAGCCGATCCACAACGCCGTCGTCTGGCAGGACCGCCGCACCGCCCCGTTCTGCGAGGAACTGCGGCGCGAGGGGTTCGAGGCCGAGATCACCCGGCGGACCGGGTTGCTCGCCGATCCCTATTTCTCGGGCACCAAGGTGCGCTGGCTGCTGGAGAATGTCGAGGGCGCGCTGGCACGCGCGAAAGCCGGCGGCCTTGCCTTCGGGACGGTCGACAGCTTCCTCATCTGGAAGCTGACTGGCGGCCGGAACCATGTCACCGACGCCACCAATGCCTCGCGCACGCTCCTCTACAACATCCGCGAAGGACGCTGGGACGAGACGATCTGCGCCCGCTTCGGCATCCCGATGTCGATGCTGCCGGAAGTGCGCGATTGCGCCGCCGATTTCGGACTCACGCGGGGCGACCTCTTCGGGCGCGAGATCCCGATCCTCGGCGTCGCCGGCGACCAGCAGGCCGCGACGATCGGGCAGGCCTGCTTCCGCCCCGGCATGATGAAGTCCACCTACGGCACCGGCTGCTTCGCCGTCCTCAACACCGGCGGCACGCTGGTCGAGAGCCGCAACCGGCTGCTCGGCACCATAGCCTACCAGTTCGACGGAACGCCGACCTATGCGCTGGAAGGCTCGATCTTCGTCGCGGGCGCGGTTGTCCAGTGGCTTCGCGACGGACTGAAGATCATCCGCGAGGCGCGCGAGACGCAGCCCCTGGCCGAGACGGCCGATCCGGGGCAGAACGTGATCCTCGTGCCGGCCTTCGTGGGCCTCGGCGCGCCCTATTGGAACGCCGAATGCCGGGGCGCGATCTTCGGGCTGACGCGCAACTCCGGCCCTGCGGAGTTCGCGAGGGCGGCGCTCGAAAGCGTGGGTTTCCAGACCCGCGATCTTCTCGAGGCGATGCGGGCCGACTGGCCCGGCGCCGCCGAGGGCGTGCTGCGTGTCGATGGCGGCATGTCGGCGTCCGACTGGGCCATGCAGTTCCTCTCCGACATCATCGGCGCGCCGGTGGACCGGCCCGAGGTTCTCGAGACGACGGCGCTTGGTGCGGCATGGCTTGCCGGGATGAAGGCCGGCCTCTACCCGGCGGCCGAGGAGTTCTCGCGCGGCTGGGCACTGGAGCGGCGCTTCGAGCCCGCGATGGCCGCGGCGGCGCGCGACGCCCGATATGCGGCGTGGAAGCGCGCCGTGGCGGCCACGCTCTGGGCATGATCGCCGCCTTCGCGATCCACGCGCCGTCCCGCATACTCTTCGGGCGCGGCCGTGCGGCCGAGGCGGCCGGGCTCGTCGCGGCGATGGGCCGGCGGCTGCTGGTGGTCCACGGTGCGGATGCGGGCCGGGCGCAGTGGCTTCTCGATGGTCTCGCGGCCACGGGGGCGGCAGCGCTCGGCCATCCCGCGCGCGGCGAGCCGACGCTCGAGACACTCGGGGAGGCCGTGGCGGTGGCGCGCAGGTTTCGGGCCGACGCCGTCGCCGCGCTCGGCGGCGGCGCGGCGATCGACCTCGGCAAGGCGGTCGCCGCGCTGGCGCCGGCGGCGGCCGATCCGATGGATCACCTCGAGGTCGTGGGGCGCGGCCTGCCGCTCGCCGCCGCTCCGCTGCCCTTCGCCGCGATCCCGACGACCGCCGGGACCGGCGCCGAGGCGACGCGGAACGCGGTGATCGGCGTGCCTGCGGCGGGCCGCAAGGTGAGCCTGCGCGATGACCGGATGATCGCGCGGCTGGCCGTGATCGACCCGGCCCTCGCGGAAGGCGCACCCCGCGGGGTCACCCTCGCCTCCGGCCTCGACGCGCTGACCCAGGTGATCGAGCCCTATCTGTCGACCCGCGCCAGCCCCTACACCGACGCGCTCTGCGAGGCGGCGATCCCCGCCGGCCTGTCCGCCCTGCGCCAGCTGATGGAGCGGGAGGACCACGGTTCGCGCGACGCGATGGCGTGGGTCGCGCTGTCCGGCGGGCTTGCGCTCGGCAATGCGGGGCTCGGGGCCGTCCACGGGCTTGCCGGCGTCGCGGGTGGGCTGGTCGGCGCCCCGCATGGCGCACTCTGCGGCGCGTTGCTGCCGCATGTGCTGCGGCTTCATGCCGGCCGCCTGGCCGAGGCTTCCGAGGCCGGGCGCCGGCTTGGTACGGTGCGCCGGATGCTCGCCGCCGCGTTCGATGCGGCGGACGGCATCGCCGCCCTCGAGCACTGGATGCATGCCGCCGGCCTGCCGCGGCTCTCCGCGCTCGGCCTCGGTGCCGACCGCCATGCCGCCGTCGCCGCGGCCGCCTGCGCCTCGTCCTCGATGAAGTCGGACCCGAGCCAGCCGACGGCAGAGGAGCTCGGGCGCCTGCTCGCCGCCGCCGGCTGAACGCCGTCAGATCCCCAGGTCGAACTCCGCCTCGAACGCTTCGAGGTGCAGCCGGGCCATTCCGGGATTGGTCCTGGTGCGATCGACCGACAGGTAGAGAAAGAGATCGGAGTTCTGCCCGAGTGGCCGGATGAGGTGAATCTGGTTGCCGAGCGTGATCATGATGTCCTCGACATCGGGCGAGAGCCCGACCCCCTCGATCGCATCGCGCTCGCTGCGGACGACCTTCGCGTAGAGCGCCGAGACCGCCTCGAGGTCGAGGCCGCCGCCACCCTGCGAGGCAAGCATCAGGCCGGTTTCGGTATCGACAAGGCACGCGGACACGAAGCCCGCGATCTCGGAAATCCTCGAAAGGTCCGCAGCCATGTCAGGCGCCTTTCAGCTTGTCCCCGGCGGGCAGCCGCTGCGCGCGGGGGGCCGCGCGGGGTACCGCGGTGTCCTGACCTAGCGATCTATCGAAGATTAGGCAAGCCGCCGCCAGCCGCTCCCCGGCGCACCGTCATGCGGCCCCGGCGCGTCGTCGTCATCCTCGATCCCGTCGAGGTCATCGTCCCAGCCCGACGCGGCGGCGAAGCCCTCGTGGGCGGCAGCCTCGTCGGCCCCGGCCGACTCCTCCGGCGACGCTTCGAGGCCGGCTGCCGCAGCGGCCAGCAGGGCGGCCTCGGCGCCGGGCTCCTCGCCCTGGTAGAGTTCGACAAGGAACGCATCGATCATCGCCACCACGTCGGCGCCGGTCGGCGCGGCGGGGTAACGTGCGGCGATCTCGCGCCAGACCGCCACCGGCCGCGCAGGCTCGCCCGCCGGTTCGGCCCGATCGCGCGCCCGAAGGACATAGGGCGCGGTACTCCTCCGGAGGTCATCCGCGGCGCCGCCTTCGATGGCCGGAAGCCCGGCCTCGGGCGGCTCCGGCGCGCTCGCGGCCAACTCGGCCGGCGCGTCGGCCTCCACCTCGTCCTGCGCGGCAAGGAGAGCCTCGTCGGCGAGGGCCAAGTCCAGCTCGGCTTCGACCAGATCGGCCTCGGAAAGCTCCGCGGCATCCTCGCCGTCGGCCAGGTCGTCGGCCGCCGCGGCCGCCAGCAGATCCCCGGCCGGCTCGGGCGCATCCTCCGCCGCCTCGATCGCGACATCCGGTGCCTCGTCCTCGAGACTGTCCTCCATGTCATCGGTCATGGCGGGCGCCGCAAGGTCCGCCGTCTCCGCTTCTGCGTCCGCTTCCGCGGTGGTCTCGGCGGGCTCCTCCGCCTCGGCCTCGAAGGCATGCATCATGTCGTCTTCGTCGTCTGCCGCCTCGGGCTCCGGCTCCACCATCGACGCGGCCCCGGCCTCCGCCGAAACCTCGATTCCGATCTCCTTGGGCAGGTCCTCGCCGCCCGCGCCGGCCCCATCCTGGAGATCGGACCGCAGCGGCGCGCCGAACCGGATCACCTCGGCGCCGCGCGACGGCGGCGCCGCATCGAGGATCTCGGCATCCTCGACCTCGATCTCGAATGCCGGCGGCGCGGTCACGCCGGCCGTGACGGGGGCGTCGGCCTCCGGGCCCGTGTCCTCGACGATCTCCATCGCCGAGGACAGATCCTCGACCATCGGCTCATCCGCGGCCTCGGGCTCCGGCGCGGCAGCATCTGCCGGCCGCGCATCGGGCCGGGCCATCAGCGTATCGCGCACTAACGGCGGGAAAGCGCCCGGCGCCGGCCCGGTGGCC
Source organism: uncultured Rhodobacterales bacterium (assembly GCA_964645155.1). Lineage (GTDB taxonomy): Bacteria > Pseudomonadota > Alphaproteobacteria > Rhodobacterales > Rhodobacteraceae > CAZYBG01. The sequence goes on from CAZYBG010000009.1 coordinate 22,518, forward strand.
TCCATCGCGTCGCTCGCGCGCTGCAGCCAGTCATCGACATCCTCGGGGCTCGGCCGTTCGGCCCGGCGCGGCCGTTCGCCCGCGGGGCGGACCGGGCGGGTCGGCATCAGGCCCGCCTGGCCGGCCGCCTTGGCCGAGGCGAGCCGGGCGGCGTCCGACCCTTCGACGACGTAGCGTTCGAACATCGTGGCCCGTTCGGCGTAGACGGCCTGGAACCTCTCGCCCAGCCGCCCCAGAAGGTTGGCCGCACCGCTCGCCTCCCAGAGGGGCGAGGTCTCGGCGTCGCCCAGCTCGGCGCGGGCGCGCACCGCCTCGGGCGTCGACATGAAGACGGTGCCGCTGAACAGGCCTGCGGTCTCGCGGTTGAGCCGGCGGGCGACCTTGTCGCGGTCGGCCTGCAGGGTGAGCTTGTCGGCGCGGGTCACGACCAAGAGGCTGTGCTTCTGCAGCCGCTCGGGCAGCGACAGCCAGGCCCCGCGCTCGGTCTCGCGCCAGGCCTGCGTGGCGGTGGTGCACCACAGCACCAGGTTCGACTGCGACGCCGCCATCCGCCAGCTGTCGCGGGCGAGGTTCGGGTCGGAAATGCCGGGCGTGTCGATGACGTCGCAATGCTCGAGAAGCTCGGAATTGGTGTAGATCCGCGCATAGCGCGCCTCGATCGGCACCCGCGCGAGGTCGGCTATGTCCATCTCGTGCCGGTTGCCGGCCTCGTCGATCCAGTGGCAGTCGCCCCGCCCGTAGGTGAACCATACCGGCGGCAGTTCGGTCGCGATCGCCTTGGTCGGCAGCAGGTCCTCGCCGATCAGGAAGTTGAGCAGCGTCGACTTGCCGGCGCTGAACTCGCCCATGAGCGCGACGCAGGGCTTGCGCTCCGACCAGCGCTTCAGCCGATCGTGCCTTGCCGGCGATACGATGCGCATCTCGTTGCGATCATAGGCCATGTCCGGTTCTCCCTAGCTCCGCACGGCCGCGGCCGTCTCCGCATCGTGACCGCCGAGAATGTTGATGGCCGTCTCGAGCGCGGCAGTGCGCTCGGCACGTTCCTTCTCGCCCATCGCCTCGCTCAGCTTCTCCTTGTCGACCGAGCCCGACTTGGCGATCTCGATCAGCGCCTCCGTATGGTCTTCGAGGAATTCCGACAGCGCGCTGCGCAACGCCTCATTGACTGCGACGACCTGCTGGTCCTCGATCTCGCTCACGATGGCCGAGGTCTCGGAGGCGATCAGCGCCCTGTACTCGCCGGCGAAGGCCTCCGCGCCGCGGCGCGAGCGCATCCAGCGCTTCCACCACGAGGCCTGGAGGTCGACGACAATGGTCTTGCCGATCGCGACCGGCGGCGGCACCGCGGGGGCCATCGGGCTTTCCAGCTGCAATTCGCTCGCCGGCGGCCCCAGCAGCTCCTTGTAGACGCCGAGCACCTCCTTCGAGGCGCGGCTCAGGATCGACTGTGCCAGGCCGCGAGTCGCGCGGCCGAAGTTGAGGTAGGCGACGCGCAGCTGCATCCTGAGGCGCATCGGGTCGCATTCCCACTGGCCCTCGGTGCCGTAGATCGCGATGTGCTGCACCATCGCCGCCACGGTGCTGTCGACGAAGCCTTCGTTCGCGCTTCTCATCCGCGACTTGAGGTCGGTGATGATGGCGCTCATCTCGCGGTCAAGCTCGGTCTGCAGCCCGCGCGACAGCGTCTGCATCTTGCTCTTCACGTCGCCCGGGCGGAGCAGGACGGTCGCGCTGCCGTCGAACTGCATGCCGCCGGCCATGTTCGTCGCCAGCGCCTGCGAGACGATGTTGCGGACCTGCTTGCGCGACTTGACGAGTGCCCGGTTCGCGGCGCCCTCGGCGACCCGTTCGCCGATCGCCCCGATCAGGGCAGGCAGCCCCGAGAGCGACCAGGCGTACTCCACCTCGTCGCCGGGGTCGTCGATGCCCGCCGCGCTTGCCCAGTCGAGCAGCGTCTCGACGCTTGCGGGAGACAGGCTGTCGAGGTTGCGCTGGAGCGCGGCCTCGGCCCATTTCGCGCTGCCGAACACGATCTCGGCGGTGCCGCCGACGCCGTGCCGGGCAAGCGTGCCCTGCAGCGAGTCGCGGATCTCCGTCACCTGCGTGCTCGGCCGCTCGAGCTCGTCGATGCGGTTGACGAAGATCACGACCTGCCGCTTCTCGAGCGTCGAGAGCAGCCGGATCAGCGCCAGGTCGACGGTGTTCAGCGCCTGGTTGGCCGACAGGATCACGACGCAGAGCTCGGTGTTGCGTACCACGCGCAGCGTGATCTGCTCGCGCATCAGGAACGGGTCGTTGACGCCGGGCGTATCCTGGATCGACAGCGCGATCGGGTATTGCGGGATGTCGACGTAGAGGTCGGCCGAGCGCGTCAGGTCGGCGAAGCGGCCCTGCTTGTTCGAGATGACATCGGGGTCGTCGGGATCGCCGAGGCAGACATAACGCTCGATCAGCGCGGTATCGAGCCGGTCGTAGTTGTGCCGCTGGCCCAGCAGCAGCTCGAAGTTCTTGCCGAGCCGCTCCTGCGTCTTGCGGCGGACCTCCTGGATCTGCCGCTCGATCTCGCGAAGCTCCTCGGAGGCGCCGGCGCGGTTCGCCATCTCGCCCAGCCGGCCGCCGCCGCGGACCAGCCGGTCCCACTCGCCCTTGTCGAAGAACCGGAACTCGGCGCGGGTGTTGCGCGGCGCCGGCTTGTTCAGGTGCAGGGTGGTTACGACCGAGGTCCAGGGGTTGACGTCGGAGGGCAGCAGCCCCGGCCAGCCGGCCAGCACGTTGATGAGCGCGGTCTTGCCCGCCTTCACCTGCCCGACGATCGTGACGATCGCCGAGAACTCGGCGAGTTGCGATTCGATCACCTGCAGCCGGCGGAGCGAGCGGTCGTCGAGCGACCCGCTGATGCCCGACATCAGCCCGCGCAGCTCGTCGAACTGCTGCCTGACCGTGGCAAGCGGCTCGGTTCCCATCTTCATGAGGGGGCTGGCCGAGGCTCTGGCCGAATCCATGTCCGGGTGTTCGGTCTGCATGTCCATCATCCGCTTCGGGCCCGTCGCCCAGAGAAAACTCTTTCCGCCCTCCGGCACCGATCAGGCCGCATCGGAGGGCTCCGACGACTCTCCCTTAACATTTTCAAGGGCTTCATACGACGCCGTAATTTCTGCAAGTGCTTCCGTCACTTTCAGGGCGGCAAGCGCAAGCCGGCAGCCCTCCTGGTCGAGCAGCACTTCGGTCCCCCGCGGCTCGACCAGCACGGCCAGCCTGTAGCCGTCGTCCTGGCGCAGGTCGACAAGGGCGCAGGCCTTGCGGACGCTCAGCGTCTCATCGCGACTCTTGGTCCAGCGGCTGTCGGCGATCAGCGCCTCGCCGAAGTCGGCGTGCTCGATCAGCAGGCAGGTTCCGCGCCCGTCGATCTGCCGCCCAAGAGACCGCAGCGACCGCGACAGCCTGCTCGACCGCCGTGCGAGTTCCGCCTCGACGCTGTCGAGGCAGCCGCTCGTCGGCAGTTGCGGCGCGTGCTGTTCCATACCCCTCGTCACCCGATCCTCAACAATCCCGTTGCGGAGCGAACACCGTTTCGGTCGACCAGCCCCCACCTGCGGATATGGACCGATTCTCGAAAGGCGCACTTTCCCGAGGCTTTGGTAACGACGGAACGGCGCGGTAGTTTGTTTGGAATCGAGCGCAAATACGGCAACCACGAACAAACCATAGGAGAACAGCGAAACAAAGCTCCCCGCACCACACCGGAGGTTGCCTTGTGGATAACGTATGCCATGCGCGGCGAGGGCGGTGTTGGCCTCCGGTTTGCCACAATCCGGCCGGGATTTCGACACGAACGACCCGCTAGCGCGGCGGATCGCCCAGCGCCGCAAGGATTTCCTCGGCCGCTGCCCCCGGGGCAATCTCGCCGCGCATGACCGCGTCCTCAAGCGCCGCCATCCGCGCCGCGAGCCCTGAATCGCGGCCCAGCCGGTCGATCAGGCCACGGCGAACCTCGTCCTCGAACCAGTCGCGTGCCTGCTCCGCCCGCCGTGCGGCCAGGTGTCCCGCGGCCCGCCTGAAGTCGGCGAGCTCGCAGACCGCCGACCACACCTCGGCGATCCCCTCTGCCTCGAGCGCCGAGGCGGTCATCGCCCGCGGGTATCCGGGCGGGTCCTCCGGCCGGCCGCGCAGCAGCCGGAGGGCGGCGGCATAGTCGCCGCAGGTGCGCAAGGCGGCCGGCTTCAACGCGCCATCGGCCTTGTTCACCACCACCAGGTCGGAAAGCTCGATGATCCCGCGCTTCACGCCCTGCAGCTCGTCGCCGCCGCCCGGCGCGATGAGCAGGACGAAGACATCTGTCATGCCGGCGACCAGCGTCTCGGACTGGCCGACGCCGACCGTCTCGACCACGATCACGTCGAACCCGGCCGCCTCGCAGAGCGCCACCGCCTCGCGCGTGCGCCGGGCCACGCCGCCAAGCTCGGCGGCCGACGGCGAAGGGCGGATATAGGCGCGCGGCTCGCGCGCCAGCCGCTCCATCCGCGTCTTGTCGCCGAGGATCGAGCCGCCCGACCGCGCCGACGAGGGGTCGACCGCCAGCACCGCCACCCGCAGGCCCTGCGCGGTCAGAAGCGTTCCGAACGCCTCCACGAAGGTCGACTTGCCGACCCCGGGGGCCCCCGACAGGCCGATCCGCAGGCTCTGCCGGCCGTGCCGGCCGGTCAGCCCCAGCAGCGTACGCGCGGCCGCGCGATGATCGGCCCGCGCGCTCTCGACCAGCGTGATGGCACGCGCCAGCGCCCGGCGCTCGCCGGCCAGCACACCGTCCGCGAGTTGCGCCAGATCGGTCACGCGCGTCCTCCCGCTGTCATCGGTGCCTACATGCCGCCCCGCGCGGCCCGATGTCCAGCACGGGTCAAGCACGGGCAGGCGCTTTCCACCGCGCACGCGACACGCCATAAGCGCCGCGATGACGCTGCCCATCGACGCCGTTCTGCCGGACCTGATCGACGCGCTCGGCCGCGCCGGCCGCGCCGTGCTCGAGGCGCCGCCGGGGGCCGGAAAGACGACCGGCGTGCCGCTGGCCCTGCTCGGCTCGGGCCTGGTTCCGGGGCGTATCGTCCTGCTTGAACCCCGCCGCCTCGCGGCGCGCGCGGCGGCCGAGCGCATGGCCGAGATGCTGGGCGAGCCCGTCGGCCGGAGGGTGGGCTACCGGATGCGCGGCGAGGCGCGGGTCTCGGTCGCCACCCGGGTCGAGGTCGTCACCGAAGGCATCCTGACGCGGATGCTCCAGTCGGATCCCGGCCTCGACGGGATCGGCGCGCTGATCTTCGACGAGTTCCACGAGCGCTCGCTGCATGCCGATCTCGGCCTTGCGCTCGCCTGGGAGGTGCGTGGCGCGCTCCGACCCGATCTCTTCATCCTGGTGATGTCGGCGACCCTCGATGCGGCGCCCATCGCCGCGCTGCTCGACGACGCGCCGATCCTCCGGACCGGCGGCCGCGCCTATCCGGTCGAGACGCAGTGGCTCGACCGCCCCACGGGCGACCGGCCGTTCGAGGCGGCGGTCGCCGACCTGATCGCATCGGCCTGCGCCGAAACCGACGGCGGCGTGCTCGCCTTCCTGCCGGGCGAGGCGGAGATCCATCGCACCGGCCGGCTCCTGCAGGGCAGGTTGCCGGCCGATGCACGCATCCTGCCGCTGTTCGGCGCGATGGACTTCGCCGCGCAGCGCGCCGCGATCGCGCCGGTGCCGGCCGGCCGCAAGGTGGTCCTTGCCACCGCGATCGCCGAGACCTCGCTGACGATCGAAGACGTCCGGGTCGTGGTCGATGGCGGCCGCGCCCGGCGGTCGCGCTTCGATCCCGCCTCGGGGATGGCGCGGCTCGTCACCGAACGGGTCGCCCGGGCCGAGGCCAACCAGCGCCGTGGCCGCGCCGGACGGCTGGCGCCTGGCTTCTGCTATCGCCTCTGGACCCGGGGCGAGGAGGGCGCCCTTGCCGCCTTCCCGCCGGCCGAGATCGAGGTCGCCGACCTCGCCGGCTTCGCGCTCGACCTCGCGCTCTGGGGGGTGGGCACCGGCGAGGGTCTCGCTCTGCTCACCCCGCCGAACCCCGGCGCGCTCGCCGCGGCGCGGACGCTGCTGGCCGATCTCGGCGCCCTCGATGCCGCCGGCCGGATCACCGGGCACGGGCGCGCGCTCGCCGCGCTGCCGCTCCATCCCCGCCTCGGCCACATGCTGTCGCAGGCCGGCCGGCCGGCCGCTATGCTTGCCGCGCTGCTCGCCGAACGCGACCCGATCCGCGGTGCACCGGCCGATCTCGGGCTCAGGCTCGAGGCGGTCGAGGATCCGCGCCGCACCGAGGCGGAACATCCCTGGCGGGTTCACCGCGCCACGGTCGAGCGTATCCGCGCCGAGGCGAAGCGGCTCGCCCGCGTGGCGCCCGCGATGCCTCCGTCGCACGACGTCGCCGCGATGGCCGCGCTTGCCTATCCCGACCGCATCGCGCTCCGCCGCGACGGCGAGGCGCCGCGCTACGTGCTGTCGGGCGGCAAGGGCGCGCGCCTCGACGATGCCGACCCGCTGGCCCGCAGCCGGTTCCTCGTGGCGACGGAGCTCGACGGAGATCCGCGCGAGGCGCGCATCCGGCAGGCGATCGCGATCGACGAGCCGACGCTGCGCCGCGTCTTCGCCGGGCGCATCGCCTGGCACGAGGTCTGCGAATGGTCGCGGCGCGACGGCCGGGTGACGGCCCGGCGCCGCGAGATGCTGGGTGCCCTGGTGCTCGACGACCGGCCCTGGCCCGATGCGCCCGCCGATGTCCTGGCGCGCGCCGCCGCCGATGGCGTCAGGCTTCTCGGCCTCGCGGCGCTCGGCTGGTCCGATGTGGCGCGCGGGCTCCGCGACCGTGTCGCCTTCCTGCGGCGGGAGGGCGAGGACCTGCCCGACCTGTCCGACGATGCGCTGGTCGGCGCGCTCGACGACTGGCTCGGGCCGTCGCTCGCCGGTGTCCGCACGGCGGCCGACCTTGGCGCCATCGACCCCGTCGACCCGCTTCGCCATCGCCTCGGCTGGGCGGCGGTCGAGCGGGTGGACCGCCTCGCGCCGCCGGTCTTCGAGACGCCATTGGGCCGCCGGGTGCCGGTCGACTACGCCGGCGAGGCGCCGGGCGTTGCCGTGCGGCTGCAGGAGATGTTCGGCCTGACCCGCCACCCGGTCATCGGGCCGCGGCGCCTGCCGCTCCGGATCACGCTGCTGTCGCCCGCCGGACGCCCGGTGCAGACCACCACGGACCTGCCGGGCTTCTGGGCGAGTTCCTATGCCGATGTCCGCAAGGACATGCGCGGCCGCTACCCCCGGCACCCCTGGCCCGAGGACCCGACGGCCGCGGCGCCGACGCTCCGGGCCAAGCCGCGGGCCTAGCGATCCGCCCAGGGGCCGTGATGCGTGCCGGGTCCGTCGATCCGCTCGAAGCCGTGCGCGCCGAAGTAGTCGCGCTGGGCCTGGATCAGGTTCGTGGTGCCGCGGGCGGTGCGGATCGTGTCGAGATAGGCCAGCGCGGCCGAGAGGGCCGGCGCCGGGACGCCGGCCGCCGCGGCCGCCGCCACCGTCCGCCGCAGGGCGGGGGCCGCCTCGTCCAGCCGGGCGGCGAAGTAGGGCGCAAGCGCCAGAAGTCCGTGCGGGACGCCGCCGCGGAACGCCTGCGCGATGTCGTCGAGCAGGACCGAACGGATGATGCAGCCGGCGCGCCAGACCTCGGCGGTCGCCGCCAGGTCGAGGCTCCAGCCGAACTCGCGCGACGCCGCAGCGAGGAGCGAGAAGCCCTGCGAGAGCGCGAGGATCCGTCCGGCGAGCAGGGCGAGTTCGAGGTCGCCCTCGGTCGGCACCGGGCCGTGCAGACGGCCCGGACCGGCGAGGAGGCCGGCGCCATCGGCCCGCGCCTCGGCTGCGGCCGACCAGGCGCGCGCGGCCACGGCCGCCTCGATCACCGTCGCAGGGACGCCGAGGCGCTGCGCCTCGATCACCGTCCAGCGGCCGGTGCCCTTCTGCCCGGCCCGGTCGGCGATGATGTCCACCACCGGCGCCCCCGTCCCCGGGTCGGTCGCCCGCAGCACTGCGGCCGTGATCTCGGTCAGGTAGGCGTTGAGCGGGCCGCCGTTCCATCCGTCGAACACCGCGCCGATCGCCTCGGCGGCCCGCCCGTCGTGGCGCAGGAGGCCGTAGATCTCGGCGATGAGCTGCATGTCGGCATATTCGATCCCGTTGTGGACCGTCTTCACGAAATGTCCCGCGCCGTCGGCGCCGAGGCGGCGCGCGCAGGGCATCCCCGCGAACCGCGCCGCGATGCCTTCGAGGATGTCGGCCACCGCGTCCCAGGCCTCGGCCGGGCCGCCGGCCATGAGCGAGGGCCCGTGCCGCGCGCCGTCCTCGCCCCCCGAGACGCCGAGCCCGATGAAGCCGAGCCCGCCGGCGGCGAGCGCCTCGGCCCGGCGGCGGGTGTCGTGGAAATCCGCGTTGCCGGCATCGACAAGGATGTCGCCCGGGCCGAGGAGCGGTCGGTAGAGCGCGATCTGCTCGTCGACGGCGGCGCCGGCCTGGACCATCAGAAGCACCACCCGCGGCCGGGACAGCGCGCCGACCAGTGCCTCGGGCGTCTCGGCGCCGATCAGGCGGTCGGCCAGCGGGCCGGCTTCGACGAGGAACTCGGCCACCCGCGCCGTCGTCCGGTTCGTGACCGCGACACGGAACCCCGTCTCGGCCATGTTGAGCGCAAGCGCCGAGCCCATCGTGCCGAGGCCCACGAGCCCGATCCGCGCCCCGTCCATCGCCCGCCCCCCTCAAGTCGCCGCCAGATCGCCGCCAGATCGCCGCCAGATCGCCGTCCGTCGATACGGCAGCTTACCGTCGCGACCGGCGGTGGCAAGCGCCCCCGGGGCGTCAGACGCCGAGGCACCAGCGCAGGATCGCCTTCTGCGCGTGCAGCCGGTTCTCCGCCTCGTCGAAGATCACCGAATGCGGGCCGTCCATCACCGCGCTCGTCGCCTCGTCGTTCCGGTGCGCGGGCAGGCAGTGCATGAAAAGTGCGTCGGGCTTGGCAAGTGCCATCAGGTGCTCGTTCACCTGATAGGGTCGCAGCTGGTTGTGGCGCCGCTCGCGCGCGCTTTCGGCGTCGTGCATGCTGACCCATGTGTCGGTCACGACGAGGTCGGCGCCCGCCACCGCCCGCTCGGGGTCGCGCTCGATGGTGATCGGCCGGCCCTTCGTCGCGGCGAAGTCGAGCCACGCCCGCTCGGGGTCGAGCGTCTCGGGCCCGGTGAAGGTGAGGTCGAAGCCGAACTGTGCCGCGGCATGGGCGAACGAGGCGAAGACGTTGTTGCCGTCGCCCGACCACACCACCTTGCGCCCCGCGATCGGGCCGCGATGTTCCTCGTAGGTCATCACGTCGGCCATGATCTGGCAGGGATGGGTGCGGTTGGTGAGCCCGTTGATGACCGGCACCGTCGCGTGCTCGGCCATCTCCAGCAGCGTCGCCTCCTCGAAGGTGCGGATCATGATGAGGTCGACATAGCGGCTGAGGACGCGGGCGGTGTCGGCGATGGTCTCGCCATGGCCAAGCTGCATCTCGCGGCCCGACAGCACCATCGTCTCGCCGCCCATCTGCCGGACGCCGACATCGAAGCTGACCCTGGTGCGGGTCGAGGGCTTCTCGAAGATCAGCGCGACCATCCGGCCGCGGAGCGGCTGCTCGTCGTCGCGCTCGCCCTTCGGGCGGCCGTTGCGCGCCGCCTTGATGGCAAGGGCGCGGTCGATCATCGACCGCAGCGCGGCCGGGTCGGTCGTGTGGATGTCAAGGAAGTGCTGCATGGCGGCTGGCTCTCTGCCTGGGCCGGGGTCCGGAGGCTGCCTGCCTTCCGGACCGGCCGGGAAGATCTGGACGAAGCGGGCGATCAGTCGGGACGGAACTCCATGACCAGGACCGGGTCGCCGTCCTCGCAGGGGCGGATCGCGTCCCCGGCGAAACCGGCTCGTCGATAGGCGCGGAGGGCGCGCTCGTTCGCGGGATCGGGGTCGATCACCACCTTCGGGCAGCCTGCCGCGAGAAGGTCGAGGGCGCGCTGGCGCAGGTAGGCGCTGGCATGGCCCCGGCCGAGCATCGAGGGCTCGCCCAGGAACGTGTCCATGCCGCGGGCGCCGGGCGGGTATTCCGCATAGTGCGGCATGTCCCAGTGATCGACGGGATAGTCCTGCACATAGGCGAAGGGGTGGCCGTCGAGGCAGACGATCCGCATGTCGGTCGGGCCGGTGTCGATGTCCTCCTCGATCAGCGCGATCTCCGTGTCGGGATCGCCCCACCATGCCCGCACATGCGGCTCGGCCAGCCAGCGGCGAAGCAGCGGATAGTCCGCCCGCGTCAGCGGCACGAAGCCGTAGTCAGGCCGCGGCATCGGCGCGGACCGCCTGCGCCGCACGGTCGAGCCGCGCGACGGCCTCGGCGATCTCCTCGTCGGTGATCGTCAGCGGCGGCAGGAGGCGCAGGACGTTGTCCGACGCCGGCACCGTCAGCACTTCCTCGGCATAGCCCGCCTTGACCACATCGGTGTTCGCGGCACGGCACCTGAGGCCGAGCATCAGGCCCGATCCGCGCACGCCTGCGAACACCTCGCCGCGGGCCGCGACGAGGCCCTCGAGCTTCTGCCGGAACAGCCCCGCCTTGCGGTTCACTTCGGCCAGGAAGGCGGGATCGGCGACGATCTCCATCACCGCGAGCCCGACCGCGCAGGCCAGCGGGTTGCCGCCATAGGTCGAGCCGTGCGTCCCCGCCGTCATGCTCGCCGCGGCGCGCCCGGTGGCGAGGACGGCGCCCAGCGGGAAGCCGCCGCCGATGCCCTTGGCGACCATCATGATGTCGGGCTCCACCCCCGCCCATTCGTGGGCGAAGAGGCGGCCCGTCCGGCCCATGCCGCACTGCACCTCGTCGAGGATGAGGAGCGCGCCGGTCTCGTCGCAGAGGTCGCGCAGGCCCTTCAGGCACTGGTCGGGCAGCGGCCGGATGCCGCCTTCGCCCTGCACCGGCTCGATCAGGATCGCGGCGGTGTCCGGCCCGACCGCGGCGCGCAGCGCCTCGTGGTCGCCCCATTGCAGGTGCACGAAGCCCGGCATCAGCGGGCCGTAGCCCTTGACCATCTTCTCGGACCCCGCCGCGGCGATGGCCCCGGTCGAGCGGCCGTGGAACGAGCCCTCGAAGGTCACGATCTCGATCCGCGCCTCGCCCTTCTCGTGCCAGTGCCGGCGGGCCATCTTGATCGCAAGCTCCGCCGCCTCGGTGCCGGAATTGGTGAAGAACACGGTGTCGGCGAAGGTCGCCTCGACCAGCGCGTCGGCCAGCGCCTGCTGGGCGGGGATCTGGTAGAGGTTCGAGGTGTGCCAGAGCTTGCCGGCCTGCTCGGTCAGCGCGGCCACCAGCGCCGGATGGGCATGGCCCAGCGCATTGACCGCGATGCCCGCGCCGAGGTCGAGGAAGCGGCGGCCGTCGGCCTCGACAAGCCAGCTTCCCTCGCCCCGCACGAAGCTCAGGGGCGCACGATTGTAGGTCGGCAGGACGGAGGCGATCATCGGCAACGGTCCTCGGGTGCAAGGGCCCACAGGTGCCTGAGGCGCGGGGCCGAGTCAACGAAGGGTGCAGGACGGGAGATGGCCGCAAGGGCGCGGCGGCGCGCGGGTCAGACGCCTCGGCGTCGGCGCAGGGCGACTTGGGGTCGGGCGGGGCGACGGACCAGCATCGGCAACGCATACCCGGTGGCCCGGCGCCTGTAAAGCGGCGCGATCAGGCGGGCAGCGGCTCGATCGCGCGGCGATAGAGGTGCCAGGTCGCATGGCCCAGAAGCGGCAGCACGAAGGCAAGGCCCACAAGCGCGGGCAGCGCGCCGAGGGTCAGCGACACCGCCACGATCAGCCCCCAGATCGCGACCGTCCGCGGGTTGCGCCGCGCGACCGCGATCGAGGCCGAGACCGCTGCCGGCACCCCGACACCCCGGTCGAGCACCAGCGGGAACGAGACGATGCTGATCGCGAGCGCGGCGGCCGCGAAGACCCCGCCGACCGCGACGCCGATCACCATCATCGCCCAGCCCGCGGGCGTCGTCAGGACATCGCTCACGAACTGCCCGAGCGAGACCGGCGCCTCGGGGCCGAGGGTAAGCCGGTAGATCCAGTTGGCGCACACCATCCAGCCCACGAACAGGCCGAACAGGTAGATGCCAAGGACGAGGATCTGGCTCAATGCGGGCGAGGACAGCGGCGCGAACACGTCGCCCCAGCCTGCCGGCATGCCCTTCTCGCGCCGCCGGCTGAGCTCGTAGAGCCCGACGCCCGCCAGCGGCCCGACGATCGCGAAGCCGGAGACCAGCGGAAAGACCAGCGGCAGCAGCTCGCGATCGAACGCGAACCATGCGAGCGTAAGCCCGGCCAGCGGATAGACGACGCAGAGCGCGATGACGTCGCTGCGGAACGCCGCGAAATCCTCCGCCCCGCTACGCAGCGCTGCGCGGATGTCGTCTACCGTGATGTCGCGGATGACGATCGGCGCGCTGGCGTCACCGCCGATCGAGGACGCGGCGGAGCCGACATATCGGCCCGCGCCGAACAACGTCCGCGCGGTCCACGACAGCGGGTTTCCGATGGTTCTGGCCATGGGCGCCATCCCTTCATGCTGGGCGAGCCGACCGTACTTCCGCGACTTCCGCGCGGGCGCGATGCCGCAGGGCGCCAGCTCCGACGGGCGGAGGATAGCACAACTTTCCCGGCAGTGACGTCACAAACCGTCGACCGCCCAGTGACCGCGCGCGCGTCAGCCGCCCGGCATGCCGATCAGCGCGCCGGTGATCGCACTGTCTGCCGCCGCCAGCCCTTCGATCACGTCGAAGTGGTGGCGGGCGGGCTCGACCGTCAGTCTTGCGCCCCACGCCGCCGCCAGCCACCGCGCCTGGTCGAGAAAGGCCGCCCGCTCGTCGGCGCCTACCCAGACATGCGTCTCGATCCCCGGCGGCGGCAGCAGCGCGGGACTTTCCGCCGCCGCCTCGGCCGCGTCGAGCTGCAGCTCGGCGTTCATCGCCGTGTGCCGGAGCGGCCGGAGATCGCCGACCGGCGAGATCGGCACGACCCGGACGACCCGGTGCCGCACCGCAAGGCCGAGATCGGCCGAGACCGCCCGCGCCACCAGCTGCCCGCCCGCCGAATGGCCGGCCAGCACCACCGGCCCCGCCACCTGGTCCGCCGCGGCCGCCACGGCCCGCGTCACGTCGCGCCCGATCGCGGCGATCCGCGCCGCCGGGGCAAGCGTGTAGGACGGGATCGCCACGGCCCAGCCCCGCGCGACCGGCCCCGCCGCGAGATGCGACCAGAAGCTCTTGTCGAAGCGCAGCCAGTAGCCGCCGTGGACGAACACCACGAGGCCCGCCGGCGGCGCGGCGGGGCGGAACAGGTCCCACACCTGCCGGTCGCCCCCGCCGTAGCGCAGGTCCAGCACCGCCCGGCCGCGCGCCGCCTCGGCCTCGCGATGCGCAGCGGCGCGCGCTGCCCAGCGCGACGGATAGTCGGCGCCGCCGGGGATGTGCGCCGCGTTGGCATAGGCGTCGTCCCAGTCCATTGCGGAACCCTCCCCGGATGCTATCGTTGCGGCTGACACCTATCCTGCGGCTGCCGCGGCGGCAAAGCCGTGACCGAAAGGAGAGACCCCCGATGCTCGATTCCGTGACCGATCTGCGCGCGCTCCTCAAGGATCCCGCGCTGCTCTGCACCAAGGCTTTCGTGGCCGGCGCATGGGTCGATGCCGACGATGGCAGAACCTTCGATGTCACCAATCCCGCCCGCGGCGACGTGATCTGCACCGTGCCGGACCTGTCGCGCAAGGAGGTCGCCCGTGCCATCGACGCCGCCCATGACGCGATGAAGGGCTGGGCCGCCCGCACCGCCAAGGACCGCGCCCAGGTGCTGCGCAAGTGGTTCGACCTGATGATGGCGAACCAGGACGACCTCGCGCGCATCCTGACCGCCGAGATGGGCAAGCCGCTGGCCGAGGCCAGGGGCGAGATCGCCTATTCCGCCAGCTTCGTCGAGTGGTTCGCCGAAGAGGGCAAGCGCATCTACGGCGAGACGATCCCCGGCCACCAGCCCGACAAGCGGCTCATGGTGATCCGCCAGCCGATCGGCGTGGCCGCCTCGATCACGCCGTGGAACTTCCCCTCGGCGATGATCGGCCGCAAGGTCGGCCCGGCGCTGGCCGCCGGCTGCGGTTTCGTCGCCCGCCCGGCGAAGGAGACGCCGCTCTCGGCGCTCGCCATGGCGGTGCTGGCCGAGCGGGCCGGCATCCCGGAGGGCCTGCTGTCGGTCGTCACCTCGGCGCGCTCCTCCGATATCGGCAAGGAGTTCTGCGAGAACCCCAAGGTCCGCAAGCTCACCTTCACCGGCTCGACCGAGGTCGGCCGCATCCTGCTGAAGCAGGCCGCCGACCAGGTGATGAAATGCTCGATGGAGCTTGGCGGCAACGCGCCCTTCATCGTCTTCGACGACGCCGACCTCGACGAGGCGGTGAAGGGCGCCATCGCCTGCAAGTACCGCAACAACGGCCAGACCTGCGTCTGCGCCAACCGCATCTACGTGCAGGCCGGCGTCTATGACGCCTTCGCCGACAAGCTGAAGGCGGCGGTCGGCAAGCTGAAGGTGGGCGACGGCCTCGAGGACGGCACCGACCTCGGGCCGCTGATCAACATGGACGCGGTCGAGAAGGTCGAGGAGCACATCGCCGACGCGACCGCCAAGGGCGCCAGCGTGCTGCTCGGCGGCAAGCGCAAGGACGGCAACTTCTTCGAGCCGACGATCGTCACCGGCGCCACGAAGGACATGGCCTTCGCCACCGAGGAAACCTTCGGCCCGCTCGCGCCCCTCTTCCGGTTCGAGACCGTGGACGAGGTGATCGAGCTTGCCAACGACACGATCTTCGGTCTGGCCAGCTACTTCTACGCCCGCGACCTGTCCCGCGTGTTCAAGGTCGCCGAGGCGCTGGAATACGGCATCGTCGGCGTCAACACCGGCATCATCTCGACCGAGGTGGCGCCGTTCGGCGGCGTCAAGCAGTCGGGGCTGGGGCGCGAGGGCTCGCGCCACGGGATCGAGGATTACCTCGAGATGAAGTACATCTGCCTGAGCGTGTGAGGAAGCGGCCGCCGCGGCCTCGCGCAGCCCTCCCGCCAGAAGTCGGCCGCTGACGCCCGCCGCGCCCCGCCTTGACGGCGGGGCTGGTGCGTTGGCCGCGCGCCGACCGTCATGGATCTGTCGCCGGTCTGCCATGCGGGTGTTACACTGGCGCGGCAGTCCGGCAGGCGGATCTTGCTGGGGGACACCATGACGAAACGACTGGCCTGCCTGACCTCTGCGCTGGCGCTCGCCGCAGGCGGCGCGCTTGCGCAGGAGATGAGCTTCAACCGGACCGCGTCGTTCGCGACGCCGCTCAACATGGCGGAGGGCGAGGACACCGCGCGCGAGTCATCGGCCGAGATCATCTCGGCGTCGGAGGACGGGATGACCCTCGTCTACACCGACAGCCCGCTCGGCGCGATCGGCCTCGTCGACATCACCGACCCCGGCGCGCCACAGCCGCTCGGCAACATCGCGATGGACGGCGAGCCGACGACGGCCGTCTTCATCGGCGCCAACATCGCCGCGGCGGTCAACACCTCGGAAAGCTTCACCGCGCCCTCGGGCGCGCTGCGCATCGTCGACCCGGCGGCGCGCGAGATCGTCGCCTCCTGCGACCTCGGAGGCCAGCCCGACAGCGTCGCCAAGGCGCCGGACGGGTCGTTCCTCGCCATCGCCATCGAGAACGAGCGCGACGAGGATCTGAACGACGGCGTGATCCCACAGATGCCCGCCGGCTATGTCGTGAAGGTGCCGGTGGCCGACGGCATCGTCGACTGCGACGCGATGCAGCGGATCGAGGTGACCGGCCTCGCCGAGATCGCGCCCGACGACCCCGAGCCGGAATTCGTCGACATCAACGCCGCGGGCGAGATCGTCGTCACGCTGCAGGAAAACAACCACATCGTGGTGATCGGCGCCGACGGGGCGGTGCAGTCGCACTTCTCGGCCGGCGCGGTCACCCTTGAAGGCGTCGACCTGGCCGAGGACGGGCGGCTTGACTTCACCGGCACGCAGGCCGACCGCAAGCGGGAGCCCGACGGCGTCGCGTGGATCGACGACGATCACTTCGCCACCGCCAACGAGGGCGACTACGAGGGGGGCTCACGCGGCTTCACCATCTTCCGCAAGGATGGCACCGTCGTGCACGAGTCCGGTGCCGCCTACGAGCGCGCCATTGTCGCGCTCGGCCACTATCCCGAGCACCGGTCGGACGCCAAGGGGGTCGAGCCCGAGTCGGTCGAGTTCGCCGTGTTCGGCGGCACGCCGATGCTCTTTGTCGTCTCCGAGCGGGGCTCGCTCGTCGGCGTCTATGATGTGAGCGATCCGGCGAACCCGGTGCTGCGGCAGTTCTTTCCCTCCGGCGTCTCGCCCGAGGGGATCGTCGCAATCCCGTCGCGCGACCTGATCGCGACGGCGAACGAGGTCGATCTCGGCGCCGACGGCCTCGCCCGCGCCCATGTCATGCTCCACGCCTTCGGCGAGGGGGCGCCGGCCTACCCGCAGCTCACTTCCGAGGGCACCGACCCGCTCGTCGGCTGGGGCGCCCTCTCGGCGCTGGCGGCCGGCGAGGCGCCGGGCCGGCTCTGGGCCGCGTCCGACAGCGTCTACGGCCTGATGCCCCGCATCTACGAGATCGACGCGACGCAGGCGCCGGCCCGCATCGTGCGGGCCATCGACGTCACGCGCGGCGGCATGCCGGCCCAGAAGCTCGACATCGAGGGGATCGTCCCCGACGGCGAGGGCGGCTTCTGGCTCGCCTCCGAGGGGCGCTCCGACCGGCTGATCCCGCACGCCCTCTACCGCGTCGACGCCGAGGGCGAGATCACCGAAGAGGTCGCGCTGCCGCCCGAACTGCTCGCGCACGAGATCCGTTTCGGCTTCGAGGGCATCACGAAGGTGGGCGACACGCTCTGGATGGCGGTCCAGCGCGAATGGGGCGACGACCCCGAAGGCCAGGTCAAGCTCGTGGCCTACGATACTGCCGCGGCCGAATGGGGCGCGGTGCGCTATCCGCTCGAGGCCCCGACCACCGGATGGACCGGCCTTTCCGAGATCGTCGCGCACGGCGACTGGTTCTACCTGCTCGAGCGTGACAACCTCGTCGGCGATGCCGCGGCGCTGAAGGCCGTCACCCGCGTCCCGGCCGCCGAGATGATCGCCGCACCGCTCGGCGCCGAGCTGCCGCTGGTCACCAAGGAGATCGTCCGCGACCTGATCCCCGACCTCGAGGGGCTGAACGGCTACGTGCTCGACAAGGTCGAGGGTCTCGCGGTCGATGCCGACGGAAGCTTCTGGATCGTCACCGACAACGACGGCGTCGACGATCATTCCGGCGAGACGATGTTGCTCGACCTCGGCGATCTCGCCGCCGGCGGCTGAGCTTTGTGCAAGCTTCGGGTCGCGCGCCCTGCGCGGCCCGGACTAGTCCTGTCTCGGCCAGGGAGACAGAGACCATGCCCATCCGCTTCACCGCGCTGCCCACCGAAACCGTCGCCGCCCATCGTGCCGGTGCGCGCGATGCCTACGGGCTGCCGCCCGAGACCCATGCCGCCGAAGGCCCCGGCAATCCCTGCCGCCACTGCCTCGGCTTCGTGCCCGAGGGCGCGGCGATGCTGATCCTCGCGCACCGGCCGTTCCATGCGCTCCAGCCCTATGCCGAGACCGGCCCGGTCTTCCTGTGCGCCGATCCCTGCCCCCGGTGGGAGGGCGGCGGGGGCCGGCCGCCGATGCTCGCCTCGCCCGACTGCATCCTGCGCGGCTACGGCCACGACCACCGCATCGTCTACGGCACCGGCGGCGTCGTCCCGAACGACCGGATCGAGGCCCGCGCCGACGAGATCCTGGCCGACCCGCGGGTCGCCTACGTCCATGTCCGGTCCAGCCGCAACAACTGCTACCAGTGCCGGATCGACCGCGCCTGACTTCCCGTCCGCGCGCCCTTGCCGCCGCCCGGCCGATCGCTATCATCCGGCCAACCCACAGCCCCCCGGGGCCGCAGGCGGAACGGAGCCCCATGCCGATGACCATCCCCGCCCCCGAGACCGAGGTCGTCCGCGCCTGGAAGGTGGCCTGCGACGGCGGCGAGGGCGCGCTCGGCCACCCCCGCGTCTGGCTCGCGATCCCGCAGGACATCGGCTGGGTAGAATGCGGCTACTGCGACAAGCGCTACGTGCACGAAAGCTTCGCCGACAAGGCGAGCTAGGTGCGACTCAGGCCGCCCGGTAGCGGGTCAGCACCGCGCCGGTATCCATCGCCCGGCACTCGTCGAGCATGAACTTCCGGCGCAGGCCGTGGTTCTCGAACAGCCGCAGACCGCCGCCGAACAGCATCGGCAGGGTGAGAAGCCAGTATTCGTCGATCAGGTCGGCCCGGATCGCCGTCTGCGCGAAGCGCGCGCCGGCGAAGATCACCATGTCCCGGCCGGACTTCGCCCGCTCGGCCTCCACGGTCTCGGCAAGGCCGGCAGCGGCGACGGTGGAGTTCGCCCAGCCGCCCGCATCCTGCATCGTCCGCGAGAACACGATCTTCCGCGCGCCGTTCATGAACCGCGCGAGGCGGCGGTGCGGCTCGGGCGCGGCCGGGTCGGTCTCGGCCCCGGGCCAGTAGGCCGCCATGCCCTGCCATGCGGCGCGGCCGTAAAGCAGGGTGTCGAAGCGGTCGGCCATGTCGAGCGTCCAGCGGTCGAGATCTGCGGACCAGTCGGGCGGGATGAACTCGCCGCCCGGGCCCTCGATATAGCCGTCGAGGCTGACCACCATCGACAGGACCAGCTTGCGCATGGACATCCCTCCTTGACCGATTGTGAACTGCAATCGGTTGCAGGCTACGTTGACCGATTGCATACTGCAATCGGAAAGGGAGGCGCCATGCAGCACCGCTCGGGCTGTCCGATCAACCTGTCGATGGAGGCGCTGGGCGACCGCTGGAGCCTCGTCATCCTGCGCGACATGATGTTCGGCGACCGCCGCACGTTCCGCGACATCCTCACCCGGTCCGAGGAGGGCATCGCCTCGAACATCCTGGCGCAGCGGCTGAAGAAGCTGACGGCCGAGGGCTTTCTGACCAGCGCCCCGGATCCCGGCCACCGCCAGCGCACGATCCACTCGCTGACCGAGAAGGCCATCGCGCTCGTCCCGGTCATGGCCGCGCTCGGCGCCTGGGGGCGGCGGTTCCTGCCGGTGACGCCCGAGCTTTCGGTCCGCGCCGAGCTGCTGGAGGAGGGCGGCCCGGAGCTCTGGCAAGCCTTCATGGACGAGTTGCGCGTGCGTCACCTCGGCGCCATGATCGCGCTCGCCCAGCCGACGGCGACCGAGCGGCTCGAGGCGGCCCATCGCGTCGCACTCGATGAGGGAACCCGACCGTGACATCGACCGAAGGCGCTCCGGCCCCCCTCCGGCTGCGACCCCTCGCCGAGGCCGACCTCGCGCCCGCGGCCCGGCTCTGGCATCTCGGCTGGCGCGACGCGCATCTCGACCTGGTGCCACCGGCGCTGATCCGGCTCCGCACCCCGCGGAGCTTCCGCGAGCGTCTGGCAGCCGCCCGCGACCGCTGCCGCGTCACCGGTCCGGAAGGCGCGCCGACCGGATTCGTGCGGATCGAGGGCAACGAGGTCGACCAGTTCTACATCCCGCTGACGGCCCGCGGCACCGGCCTTGCCGGCAGCCTCATGGCAGCGACCGAAGCCTTCATGCGCGAGGCGGGCACTTCGCGGGCGTGGCTTGCCTGCGCCATCGGCAACGACCGCGCCGCCCGGTTCTACACCCGCTGCGGATGGGCCAATGCCGGCGTGCGGCGCTTCGGCACCGAAACCGGCGATGGTCCCTTCGAGATCGACGTCTGGCGCTTTGAGAAGGACCTCTGACGGCCAGAGGTCGGCCAGAGGTGGACCCGCGCGCCGCTTCGTGCAAGACCGGCGCCATGCTATCGGGGGAGCGCGCGATGACCTTCGGCAAGGGCTGCCACCTGCACCTGATCGACGGTTCGTCGTTCATCTTCCGCGCCTATCATGCGCTGCCGCAGCTCACGCGGAAGTCCGACGGGCTGCCGATCGGGGCCGTCGCGGGGTTCTGCAACATGCTCTTCCGCTACGTCGACGGCGGCTCGGGCACCGACACGGCGACCCATGTGGCGGTGGTGTTCGACAAGGGCTCCCACACCTTCCGCAACGACCTCTACGAGCTCTACAAGGCGAACCGCGAGGCAATGCCCGAGGACCTGCGCCCGCAGATCCCGCTGACGCGCGAGGCGACACGCGCCTTCAACATCGCCTGCCTCGAGCAGGAAGGCTACGAGGCCGACGACATCATCGCGACCCTCGCCTGCCAGGCCCGCGACGCCGGCGGGCGCGTCACCATCATCTCGTCCGACAAGGACCTGATGCAGCTGGTCGGGAACGGCATCGAGATGTTCGACGCGATGAAGATGAAGCGCATCGGCGTCGAGGAGGTCGAGGAGAAGTTCGGCGTGAAGCCCGAGCGGGTGGTGGATATCCAGGCGCTCGCCGGCGACAGCGTCGACAACGTGCCCGGCGCGCCCGGCATCGGCATCAAGACGGCGGCGCTTCTCATCACCGAGTTCGGCGATCTGGAGACGCTGCTGGAGCGGGCGGGGGAGATCAGGCAGGACAAGCGCCGCCAGACCCTGATCGACTTCGCCGACCAGATCCGGCTGTCGAAGCGGCTCGTGAAGCTCGATTGCGAAATGCCGGTCGAGGCGGGGCTGGACGAGCTGGAAGTCAACGCGCCCGACCCCGCCGTGCTGATGGATTTCCTCGGCCGGATGGAGTTCCGGACGCTGACCAGGCGCATCGCCGAGAAGATGGGTGTGGCCCAGCCGGCGATCCCCGACGCGACCCCCGAAGGGGCGAGTCCCGACCCGGTGGAAGAGAAGCAGCCGCCCTTCGATCTCGATAGCTACGAATGCATCTGCGACGCGGCCGCGCTCGCCCCCTGGCTTGCCGAGATCGCCGAGAAGGGCTGGGTCGCCATCGACACCGAGACGACCAGCCTCGACGAGATGCGCGCCGGACTGGTCGGCATCTCGCTTGCCGTCGAGCCGGGGCGCGCCTGTTACATTCCCGTCGGTCACATCCTGGGCGAAGGCGACCTGTTCGGCGCGGCGAAGCGCGCCGGGGGGCAGATGACGGTGGAGGAGGCGCTGGCCGTGCTGCGCCCGATGCTGGAGGACGACGCGATCCTCAAGATCGGCCACAACATGAAGTATGACTGGAAGATCTTCGCCCGCCACGGCGTGCGGTTGGCGCCGATCGACGACACGCTCCTGATGAGCTACGCGCTGAACGGCGGGCTGCACAACCACGGGATGGACGTGCTGGCGGAACGGTATCTCGGCCACATCTGCGTCCCGATCAAGGAGCTGCTGGGCTCGGGCAAGCAGGCCATCACCTTCGAGCGGGTGCCGATCGACGCCGCCACGAGATACGCCGCCGAGGATGCCGACGTCACGATCCGGCTCTGGCGGCTGTTCAAGCCGCAGCTGCCGCGGGGCCGCGTCACCACCGTCTACGAGACGCTGGAACGCCCGCTGGTCCGGGTGCTGGCCGACATGGAAATGGCGGGCGTGCAGATCGACCGGCACACGCTCAGCCGGATGTCGGGCGCCTTCGCGCAGAAGATGGCGGCGCTGGAGGAGGAGATCTACGGCCTCGCCGGCGAGAAGTTCAACATCGGCTCGCCCGCGCAGGTGGGCGAGATCCTGTTCGGCAGGATGAGCCTGCCGGGCGGCACCCGCACCAAGAACGGCCAGTGGTCCACCCCCGCCGACGTGCTGGAGGACCTCGCGACCGAGCACGATTTCCCGGCGCGCGTGCTCGACTACCGCCAGCTCTCGAAGCTGAAATCGACCTATACCGACGCGCTTCAGGAGCATATCCACCCTGAGACGGGCCGGGTGCACACCTCCTATTCCATCGCCGGCGCCAATACCGGCCGGCTGGCCTCGACCGACCCGAACCTCCAGAACATCCCCGTCCGCACCGAGGAAGGCCGCCGCATCCGCGAGGCCTTCGTCGCGCCCGAAGGCCGCACGCTGGTCAGCCTCGACTACAGCCAGATCGAGCTGCGCATCCTCGCCCACATCGCCGACATCCCGGCGCTGAAGCAGGCATTCAAGGACGGCCTCGACATCCACGCGATGACCGCGAGCCAGATGTTCAGCGTGCCGCTCGACCAGATGACCCCCGAGGTCCGCCGCCGCGCCAAGGCGATCAACTTCGGGGTGATCTACGGC
>CAZYBG010000009.1:44950-60768 GCA_964645155.1 uncultured Rhodobacterales bacterium
GGCATCTCGGGCTGGGGCCTCGCCCGCAACCTGAGGATCCCGCGCGACGAGGCGCAGGCCTTCATCGACACCTATTTCGAGCGCTTCCCCGGCATCCGCGCCTACATGGACGAGACCATCGCCTTCGCGAAACGCGAGGGCTACGTCCAGACGCTCTTCGGCCGGCGCATCCATACGCCCGAGATCAACGCCAAGGGCCCGACCGCCGGCTTCGCCCGCCGCGCCGCGATCAACGCGCCGATCCAGGGCACGGCCGCCGACGTGATCCGCCGGGCGATGATCCGGATGCCCGCGGCGATCGCCGGGCTGCCGGCGACGATGCTGCTGCAGGTCCACGACGAGCTGCTGTTCGAGGTCGAGGCCGGCGCCGAGGAGGCGGTGATCGCCGCGGTCCGCAAGGTGATGGAAGGCGCCGACGAGCCTGCGGTGAAGCTGAGCGTGCCGCTGACCGTCGATGCCGGGCAGGGTGCCAACTGGGCCGAGGCGCATTGAGGTGTGGGCGGCCGGCGCGGCCGTCACTCGGCCTTCACGAGCCGCGCCACCAGCCGCCGCGTCAGCGGCGCCACCACGAGGACGGTCGGAAAGGCGACCGCCCAAGAGGCCAGCCAGGCACTGAACCAGAGCCACGGCAACTGCGGCACGATCCCTGTCGTACGGATGATCGCGATGCCGGATACGATGCAGGACATCAGTCCCGAAAGGATCAGCCCGAAGACGACGGGTGCGAACCGGGCGGGCAGCATCAGAAGCTCTCTACCCAAGGCCGCACCGCGAGCTCCTCGGTCCAGGCCGAGCGATGCTGGTCGATCAGCGCGAGATATGTCTGCGCGATCGCGTCTGGATCGAGCATCGAGCCGGGCCGATCCGCCGGCTCGGTGCGGCCCGGATTGCGGATCGCGCCATCGATGTTGATCCAGGCGACATGCACGCCCTTCGGGTGCAACTCGCGCGCCATCGACTGGGCGAGCCCGCGCTGGGCGAACTTTCCCATTGCGAAGGGGGCCGATTGCGGAAAGCCCTTCACGCCTGCCGAAGCGCCGGTGAAAAGGATCGTCCCGCGGGTGCCCTGCGCGTCCGGCTCGGCGGCGAGCATCGCCCGGGCGGCCGCCTGGCCCACGAGGAAGGCGCCGAACGCCGTCACCTCGAGGGCGCGGCGCACGTCGTCCGGCACCAGGTCGATCAGCGGGGCGCGGCTGCGGGCCGAGGGGTTGTAGACGACGACGCGGGGCGCGGCGTCGAGCCGGGCGAACATCCCGGTGACCGCATGCGGGTCAGACGCGTCGCCGCGAAGCAGCGCCGCGCCCGTCTCCTGTGCCAGTGCGCCGAGCTTTTCGACATTGCGCGCCGCCAGCGCCAGCCCGTAGCCTTCGGCATGGAGGGCCCGGGCAAGGGATGCCGACAGGCCGTCGCCGGCGCCGACGATGAGTGCGAGAGGGGCTGACATGGGCGATCTCCGTGCTGGGTGAAGATCAATCTGGGCGCCTCTGGCGCTGGCGTTACCCCTCGCGGCTGCACAGCGCCTCTGCGAGGTCGCACTGACATGCCCCGCGCCGCCGAAGATGCCCCGATCCTGACCGTCCGGTCCCGCGCCGAACTGCGCGATTGGCTCGCGGCGCACCACGCCACGCCCGGCCCCGCCTGGCTTGCCACCTACAAGAAGCGCCACCCGGACCACATGGCCTACGAGCCGCTGGTCGAGGAGCTCCTGTGCTGGGGCTGGATCGACAGCGTGACCCGCGCGCTCGACGCCGACCGCTCGATGATCCTGATCGCGCCGAGGAACCCGAAATCAGCCTGGTCGGCGATCAACAAGGCGCATGTCGAACGCGCCATCGCCTCCGGCGCGATGACGCCCGCCGGCCTCGGCAAGGTCGAGGCGGCGCAGGCGAACGGGATGTGGGGCTTTCTCGACGATGTCGAGCGACTGGAGGTGCCGGGCGACCTCGCGGCCGCGCTCGACGCTGCCGGGGCGCGGGCGGCGTGGGACGCCTGGCCGCGCAGCGTGAAGCGCGGCACGCTGGAATGGATCAAGACGGCGAAGGGCGCGCCGACGCGGGCCGCGCGCATCGCCGATGTGGCGGACAGCGCGGCGCGGGGCGCGCGGCCGAAGCCGTTTCGGCGCTGAGGCGCGTCAGGGCCGGAATTCGGCCGGCACCGCCACGGCGTAGAAGTCCCGCAGGGTCTTGCCCCGCTCGTGCCGGAAGCTGCCGTCCTCGGCCGTCGTCAGCACCCGGTCCACACGGAACATGCGGAAATCGTCGCGCAGCTCGCACCAGGCCACCAGCGTCCAGACCCGGCCCCAGAAGACGAGGCCGAGGGGGCGGATGGTGCGGGCGGTCTCGCGCCCCTCGGCATCGGCATAGGCGATGCCGAGCCGGATCCGGCGCTCGACGGCGGCGTCGAGCAGGTCGAGCCGCGCGCGCGTGGCGGCGCTTTCAGCCGAGAAGGCGTGGATCTGGACCTCGGCCGCACGCGCCCGCTCGGTCTCGGGCAGGACGGCGGCGATCTTGACCATCGCCTCCTCGACCGCCCGCGCCATCGCCTGCCCGCCCCAGGCGCGCAGCAGCCGCGCCCCGGCGACCAGCGCCACCACCTCCTCGCGGGTGAACATCAGGGGCGGCAGGTCGTAGCCCTCGCGCATCAGGTAGCCGACGCCGGCCTCGCCCTCGATCGGCACGCCCGAGCCGACCAGATCGGCCACGTCGCGGTAGATCGTGCGCTCGGACACTTCCAGCCGCTCGGCCAGACTCCGCGCCGTGGAGAGCCGTCCGCCCCTGAGATACTGCACGATCTGGAACAGACGGTCGGCCCTACGCATCGAAGACCCGGCGCATCACGCGGCGTTCGGCTGGTAGAGCCCGATGGAGTTGCCGTCGGGGTCCCTGGCGTAGGCGAAGCGGCCGGCCGGGGCGTCGAGGACCGGCCCGAGGATCTCGCCGCCGGCCGCCGTGCAGCGGGCCAGCGCCTCCTCGAGCCGGCCGGGCACGGCGAGGTGGATCGTCGGGCCGCCGCCATCCCTGGCGGGCGTCCCCGGATAGAGGTGGCCCGAGACGCCGGGGCCCTCCATCCCGTCCTTGGTCGGGAAGATCGCCATCGGGTTCGGGCCCGAGGCGTCGAGCGTCAGGCCGGCATCGAGGACTGCGTTGTAGAAGGCGATGGCCTTCGACATGTCGCGCACGGGCAGCTCGAACCAGACGGCCGTGTTGTCAGGAGCGTGGGGCATCGGGTCTCTCCATAGCATGGGTCGTGGCGCCTGTCTGGCACAACCCTCCTGACAGCATGGCGTCAGGAGCGACGGGCCCGCCCGGCCATGCCGCCGCCGCGGGCGGGAGCCGCGCGGTCCGCGCCGCCGGAACCCGCGGGGCGGTTTCCCTGTTGAAGGCACGAGGCGCCGCGGGGCGCCGCCACCCCTCCGAGGACATGCCATGGCCGAGCCGATCTCGACGCAACTCCGCCGCCCGTTCGCTGCCGCCGCCGTCGGGCTCGCGGTCATCGGGTGGCTGCTGGTCCTCTGGCTCGCCACCGCGCGGGCCGGCCTGGAGGAGGAGCTTGGCGCCCGCGACGCGACGCTGGGCGACATCGCCGCCCTCGAAGACCGCCGCGCCGCGCTGCAGGACGAGGTCACGTCGCTCGAGGCGCAGCGCCTTTCCGCCGAGGATACGGCGGCCACGGCGACCGAACGGCAGGCCGCGCTCGTCGCCGAACGCGATGCCCTGCAGCAGGATCTCGACGCCCGCCGGACCGAATTCGAGACGCTGGAGGCCGAGCTCGGCCCGATGCGCGAGGAACTGGCGGGTTTCGATGCGCGGCTCGCCGATGTCGAGGAAAGCCTCTCCGCCCGCACGGCCGAACTGACCGATGTCGGCGCGCGGCTCGAGACGGCGCGGGCGCGCGAGGCCGAACTGCGCGACAGCCTCACCGCGCTCAACGAGGAGGCCTCGACCCTCGCCAGCCAGGCCGCCGAGGCCGAAGGCCGCGCCCAGTCCGCCCGCGAGGCCGAGGCTGCCGCCGCGGCCGCGCTTGCTGAGGCCGAGGCGGCACTCGCCTCCGCCACGACCGGGCGCGACGCACTCGCCGCCGAGATCGAGACGCTGACCGGCCGCCGCGATGCCATCCGCGACGACGTCGCCGCGGCCGAGGAGCAGCGCCAGTCGCTGCAGGCGCTGCTGACCCAGCTTTCGGCCGACCTGGCCGCGCGCAGCGAACGCCTTGCCACGATCGAAGCGCGCATCGCCGACCTTCAGGGCCAGGAGCAGGAACAGCGGCCCCCGCCGGCGGCCGGGGGCGGCGCGGCGGCCGAGCCGGCGGGTGATGGCGATGACGCCCTGCTCGCGCCCGGCCGCTACAGCCTCGGTCCGGTCGAGGCCGAGTTCGCAGCCGATGGCACCTTCCGGATGGCCAACCCCGAGGCGGGACGCAGCGCCACCGGACGCTGGCAGCTCGAGGACGGCGCCCTCGTGCTCGCCGAGGTCGCGGGCGACCTGCCGCGCGACAGCTACCGCTGCGCGCTGGCCGCCGGCGACGGCGGGCACCGGCTCGAGGACGCCGACGGCGGCTGCGGCGGCCTGACCGGGCAGGTCATGGCGCCGGCGCGGGACTGACCGCGCGCGCCGCCGCGAGCCAGGCCAGCCCCGCCTCGGTCGTTCCGGCCGGGCGGTATTCGGCGCTCACCCAGCCGGTGTACCCGGTCCGGTCCAGCAGCCGGAAGAAGGAAGGATAGTCGATGTCGCCGCCCGCGGGCTCGTGCCGGCCGGGCATGCCGGCGACCTGCACATGGGCGACCCGCGCGGCGCAGCGGCGCCAAAGCCCCGCTGCGTCGCCATGGATCATCTGCGCATGGTAGGCGTCGAACTGGAGCTGCAGGTTCGGCGCGGCGACCTCGTCGAGGATCGCGAGCGCCTCGTCGAAGTCGGCCAGGAAGTAGCCCGGCATGTCGGTGCGGTTGATCGGCTCGATCGTCAGGCTCTGGCCCGGCGCGCGGGCGGCGGCCCAGCGGAGGTTGCGCACATATGTCGCCCGCGCCGCCGGCCCGGCGGCTTCGCCGGCCATCAGGTGCAGATGCGCCGCACCCAGCACCCGGGCGAACCGGAGCGCGCGGTCGAAATCCTTCTCGAACTGCGCCTCGCCGCCCGGCACCGCGGCATGGCCCCGGGCGCCGCCGGTCCAGTTCGGCGGCGGGCAGTTGATCAGGACGACCGGCATCCGGGCAAGCCGGGCCGCCTCGGCGATGGCCGCCGCCGGCTCGTCGTAGGGAAAGAGGATCTCCACGCCGTCGAACCCCGCCGCCCGCGCGGCAGCGATTCGCGCGATCAGCGGCCGGTCGGCGAACAGCCACGAGAGATTCGCCGCGAAACGCGGCATCACGGCAGCTCGGCCGAGGGAATCATCGGGAAGAACGCGCCGTCCGACCACAGGCCGAACCAGCGCGCGCCCTGGTGCGGCTCGTGGGCGCCAAGCTCCACCAGCCGGTAGAAGGTCTTGCGGTCGATCAGCGCCTCGAGGCCGG
Organism: uncultured Rhodobacterales bacterium; assembly: GCA_964645155.1. GTDB lineage: Bacteria > Pseudomonadota > Alphaproteobacteria > Rhodobacterales > Rhodobacteraceae > CAZYBG01. The sequence goes on from CAZYBG010000009.1 coordinate 50,457, forward strand.
CGCGCACCAGCACGTAGGGCGCAGGCTCGCCGGTGGCCGGGTCGCGCGTCACCCGGATCGGATGGTCGGGTCCGGCCGTCACCACGTCGTCGACATGCGTCCGGAATGTCAGGCGGCGCGCGCGGCCGGTGCCTTCCGCCTCGACATCGACCGCCACGAAGGGCGCATCCTCGACCCTTATGCCCACCTTCTCGACAGGCGTGACCAGAAAATAGGCGTCCCCCTCGCGCTTGAGGATCGAGGAGAACAGCTTCACCAGCCCCGCCCGCCCGATCGGCGTGCCGAGGTAGAACCACGTCCCGTCGCGGCGGATCTCGATGTCGATGTCGCCGCAGAACGGCGGGTTCCACAGGTGAACCGGCGGCAGCCCCTTCTTCGCCGCCGCCCGCGCGGTGGCGGCCAAGCTGTCGGCCGAAGGTTTCACGATGTTTTGTGCGCTCATCGGTTTTGCCAATTGCGGGGCGGGGCATATCTCCCTCTAATACCCGAGATAGGCGCGGACGGGAGAGATGTCATGGCCGAAACCGATGCCCTCGTGGCCGAAATCGAGGCGCTGGCGACTAGGCTCGGCGAGGCCAAGGGCTCGATCACCAAGCGGTTCATCGGTCAGGAGAAGGTCGTCGACCTCACGCTCGCCGCGCTGCTCTGCGGCGGGCATGGCCTTCTGATCGGACTGCCCGGCCTCGGCAAGACCCGCCTTGTCGACACGCTGTCGACGGTGATGGGCCTCGACGGCCGGCGCATCCAGTTCACGCCCGACCTGATGCCGGCCGACATCCTGGGCTCCGAGGTGCTCGAGACGACCGAGACCGGCGCGCGGCGGTTCCGGTTCATCGAAGGCCCGATCTTCTGCCAGCTGCTGATGGCCGACGAGATCAACCGCGCCTCGCCGCGGACCCAGTCCGCGCTGCTGCAGGCGATGCAGGAGCGCGAGGTGACGATCGCGGGCACCCACCGGCCGCTGCCACGGCCGTTCCACGTGCTCGCCACCCAGAACCCGATCGAACAGGAGGGGACCTATCCGCTGCCGGAGGCGCAGCTCGACCGGTTCCTGGTGCAGATCGACGTCGAGTACCCCGACCGCGGCACCGAGCGCGACATCCTCCTCGCCACCACCGGCGTCGAGGAGGAGGCGGCGCACGAGGTGTTCTCGGCCGAGGAACTGATCGCCGCGCAGCGGACGATCCGGCGGATGCCGGTGGGCGAGGCGGTGGTCGAACTGATCCTCGACCTGGTGCGCGCCTGCCGCCCGGGCGAGCCGGGCGCGACCGCCGAGGTCACCGAAGCGGTCGCCTGGGGGCCGGGGCCGCGCGCGGCGCAGGCGCTGATGCTGACCGTCCGGGCGCGGGCGCTTCTCGACGGGCGGCTCGCCCCGTCGGCCGACGACGTGCTGGCGCTCGCCCGTCCGGTCCTGAGCCACCGGATGGCGCTGTCGTTCGCGGCGCGCGCCCGGGGCCTGACGCTCGGCAGCCTGATCGACCGCGTGGCCGAGGCGGTGACGCGGGTCGAGGCCGCGGCATGACCTGCCCGCATTCGTCTGCCGCGTCGCGCCCCGGTGCCGCCGGGTGACCGAAGCCGCCGCCCTCCGGTCTGCGGCAGAGGGGCTTGCCGCGCCGCTGCCGCCGCTGCTCGCCGAAGCCGAGCACCTGGCGGCGACCGTCCTTCTTGGCGAACACGGGCGCCGGCGGGCCGGCCTCGGCGACGAATTCTGGCAGTACCGCCCGGCCACCGCGTCCGACGAGGCGCGGACGATCGACTGGCGTCGCTCGGGCCGCTCCGACGGCCATTTCGTGCGCGAGAAGGAATGGCAGGCGGCGCAGTCGGTCCAGCTCTGGGTCGACGATGCCGCGTCGATGAACTTCTCCGGTGACCGGAACCGCCCGGCCAAGGGCCAGCGGGCGCGCCTGCTGGCGCTCGCCCTGTCGGTGCTTCTGGTGCGCGGCGGCGAGCGTGTCGGCCTCTTCGGCGAGGCCGGCCGGCCCGCCCGCGGGCAGCTTCAGCTGATGCGGCTGGCCGGCCTGCTCTCCGGAGCCGCCGGCACCGGCGACTACGGCGCGCCCGAGACGCGCGGCATGATGCACCATTCGCGCGCCGCCTTCCTGTCGGACTTCCTCGGCGACATCGGCCCGGTGGAGGCGCAGCTGATGAAGGCCGCCGACCGTGGCGTCCGCGGCGCGGTCCTGATGGTGCTCGACCCGCAGGAGGAGAACTTCCCGTTCGACGGCCGCACGATCTTCGAATCGATGACCGGCAGCCTCCGCCACGAGACGCTGAAGGCCGGCGACCTCCGGGCCCGCTACCTCGCCCGCCTGGACGAGCGGAAGGCGCGGCTCGGGCGCCTGGCGCAGCTGACCGGCTGGCAGTTCAGCGCGCATCACACCGACGCTCCGCCGCTGCCGGCGCTCCTCTGGCTCTACCGCGCGCTGGAGCGCAGGCAGTGATGTGGATCGTCGGGCCTGTCGGTTTCACCGCGCCGTTCATCCTTCTGGGGCTGATCGCCCTGCCGATCCTGTGGCTGATCCTGCGGGCCGTGCCGCCGGCGCCGATCCGCCGGCGGTTTCCCGGTGTCGCCCTCCTTCTCGGGCTGACCGACGACGAACAGCAGAGCGACCGGACACCCTGGTGGCTTCTGCTGCTGCGGATGGCGGCGGTCGCCGCGGCGATCCTCGGCTTCGCCGGCCCGGTCCTCAACCCCGAGACGCGCGCGCTCTCGGCCGGCCCGCTGCTCGTCCTCGTCGACGGCACCTGGGCCGACGCCCGCGACTGGCCGCGCCGGGTCGACCGCATCGAGCAGGTGCTCTCCGATGCCGGCCGCGAGGGGCGCACCGTGGCGCTGGTGTCGCTGACCGACCTGCCCGCGGGCGACCTGCCGTTCCAGGCCGCGGATGCCTGGATCCGCCGGCTGCCGTCGCTCGCGCCGCAGCCCTGGGAGCCCGATGCCGAGGCCGTCGCCGCCTGGGCCGAGGGCCTTTCCGGCAGCTTCGAGACCTACTGGATGTCGGACGGCCTCGCGCGGGACAGCCGTGCCGGCCTTCTCGCGGCGCTGCAGGCACGCGGCGATGTCACCGCGTTCGAAAGCCCGCGCGACGTCTACGCGCTCCGCCCGGCGCGCTTCGAGGAGGGCGAGGTGCGCCTCGTGGCGCTGCGGGCCGGCGCGGGGCCCGCGACCGAGGTCGAGGTCGCAGCCTTCGGCCTTGATCCGATCGGGGTCGAGCGGCAGCTCGCGACCGCGACCGCCCGCTTCGGGGCCGGTGCGACCGAGGCCGAGGTCGCCGTCTCGCTGCCGCCTGAACTGCGCAACCGCGTGACCCGCTTCGCGCTGGCCGGCCAGCGCTCCGCCGGCGCCGTCACGCTCACCGACGACAGCCTCAAACGGCGCGAGGTCGCGCTGATCTCGGGCGACAGCGCGCGCGAGCGGCTGCGCCTGCTCTCGCCGCTGCACTATCTCGAACAGGCGCTGGAACCCACCGCCGATCTGATCGAGGGCACGCTCGAGGATGTCCTGCTCGCCAATCCCGACGTGATCGTGCTGGCCGACGTGGCGCGGCTGACCGAGGCCGAGGCGGCGGGGGTCGAGGCCTGGGTAGATGCGGGTGGCCTTCTGCTGCGTTTCGCCGGCCCGCGACTGGCCGCCTCGGATGTCAGCCGCGACGCCGAGGACCCGCTGATGCCGGTCCGGCTGCGGGCCGGCGGCCGTGCCGTCGGCGGCGCGATGAGCTGGGGCGAGCCGAAGGCGCTGCGGCCCTTCGCCGAAAGCTCGCCGTTCTTCGGTCTGGCCCTGCCGCCCGACGTCACCGTTTCGGCGCAGGTCATGGCCCAGCCCGACCCCGCCCTGGCCGAGCGGGCGATCGCCACGCTCGCCGACGGCACGCCGCTGGTGACCCGCAAGGCGCTGGGCGAGGGGCAGGTGGTGCTGTTCCACGTCACCGCGAATGCCGAATGGTCGACGCTGCCGCTCTCGGTCCTGTTCGTGCAGATGCTCGAGCGTCTGGCGGTCAGCACCCGGCCATCCACGCCCGGGGCGGCGGAGCTCGAAGGCACCGTCTGGCAGCCCGAGGAGGTTCTGGACGGCTTCGGCATGGTCGAGGATGCCGGTGCCCTGCCCGGCGTGGCGGGCGAGCGGATCGCCGAGGGCGCGCCCGGCCCCGATCTGGTGCCCGGCCTCTACGCGGGCGAGGACCGGCGGATCGCGGTGAACGTGACCGGGCCCGAGACGACGCTCGCGCCCGCCGCCTGGCCGGCCTCGGTGCCGGTCGAGGGGCTCGCCGTCGCCGAGGAGCGCGACCTCAAGCCGATCCTCCTGGTGCTCGCCATCGCGCTGCTGCTGCTCGACGTGATCGCCTCGCTCGCGCTGTCGGGCCGGCTGCGCGGCGCCAGCCAGGGGCTCGCCGCCGTCCTCGCCCTCGCGCTTCTCCTGCCGCGGCCGGCTGGCGCGCAGGCCGATGACGCCTTCGCTCTGGCCGCGACGACCGAGGTCGTGCTGGCGCATGTCCTGACCGGCAATGCCGAGCTCGACCGGATCGCCGAGGCCGGTCTTCTGGGGCTTTCCGAGCGGCTCTACCAGCGCACCGCGATCGAGCCGGCCGCGCCGATGGCGGTGAACCTCGAGACCGACGAGCTGGCCTTCTTCCCGTTCCTCTACTGGCCGGTGACCGCCGACCAGCCGCGCCTGTCGGACGAGGCCTACGCCAAGGTGAACCGCTACCTGCGCGGTGGCGGCATGATCCTGTTCGACACCCGCGATGCCGATGTCGGCGGCTTCGGGTCGTCCACGCCGAACGGCCGCAAGCTGCAGGAGCTGGCAGCACCGCTCGACGTGCCGCCGCTCGAGCCGATCCCCGAGGACCACGTGCTGACCCGCACGTTCTACCTGCTGCAGGACTTTCCCGGCCGCCACGCCAGCCGCGACGTCTGGGTCGAGGCCGCGCCGCCCGATGCCGAGCAGGTCGAGGGCATGCCGTTCCGCAACCTCAACGACAACGTCACCCCGGTGGTGATCGGCGGCAACGACTGGGCCGCCGCCTGGGCGATCGACCCGCGCGGCACGCCGCTCTACCCGGTGGGCCGCGGCTTCGCGGGCGAGCGCCAGCGCGAGATCGCCTACCGCTTCGGCATCAACCTCGTCATGCATGTGCTGACCGGCAACTACAAGTCCGACCAGGTCCACGTGCCGGCGCTGCTCGACCGGCTCGGCCAATGACCGGCGAGATCGTCTTCGACCCGCTGCTGCCCTGGCCGGCGATCGCCGCCATCGCGGCGCTGGGCGCGGCGATGGTCGCGCTCGCGCTCTGGCGCGGGCTGCGCGGCTGGTGGCTCCGGGCGCTCGCGGCCGCGGCCCTCGTCCTCGCGATCGCCAATCCGGCGCTCCAGCGCGAAGACCGCACCCCGCTGACCGACATCGCGCTTCTCGTCGTCGACGAAAGCGCCAGCCAGGGCCTTGCCGACCGCCCCGGCCAGGTCGCCGAGGCGGCCGGAAACCTTGCCCGCGAGCTCGGCCTGCAGCCGAACACCGAGGTGCGCACCGTCACCGTGCGCGACGGCGAAGCCGACAGCGGCACGCTGCTTGCGACCGCGCTGGCCGAGGCGCTGGCCGAGGAGCCGCCCGGCCGGGTCGCCGGCGCCATCCTGGTCACCGACGGCCAGCTGCACGACGTGGAGCGCCTGCCGGCGATGCCCGCGCCGCTGCACGTCCTGCTCACCGGGCGCGAGGACGACTGGGACCGCCGCCTGATCGTCCGCAACGCCCCTGCCTTCGCGATCCTGGGCGAGGAGGTGCGGCTGACGCTGCGCATCGAGGACCAGGGCGCGGTGCCCGCGGCCGCGGGCGAGCAGGTGGAGATGACGATCTCCATCGACGGCGGCGAGCCGCTGCGTTTCACCGTGCCGATCGGCCAGGACATCGAGCTGCCGGTGACGTTGCCGCATGGCGGCATGAACGTCCTGCAGTTCGAGGTGCCCGAGGCCGAGGGCGAGCTGACCGCGCGCAACAACGCCGCGGTCGTGCAGATCAACGGCGTGCGCGACCGGCTGCGGGTCCTTCTCGTCTCGGGCGAGCCCCATGCCGGCGAGCGCACCTGGCGCAACCTCCTCAAGGCCGACAGCTCGGTCGATCTCGTGCACTTCACCATCCTGCGCCCGCCGGAGAAGCAGGACGGCGTGCCGGTCAACGAGCTTTCGCTCATCGCCTTTCCCACCCGCGAGCTCTTCATCGAGAAGATCGAGGAGTTCGACCTCATCATCTTCGACCGCTACCGGCGCCGCGGCATCCTGCCCACCGTCTACATCGACAACATCCGCAGCTATGTCGAGAACGGCGGCGCGGTGCTGATCGCCGGCGGGCCGGACTACGCCTCGGCCGACAGCCTCTACCGCTCGCCGCTGGGCGAGATCCTGCCCGCCGCGCCGACCGCGCGCGTGGTCGAGGCGCCGTTCCGGCCGGCGGTCTCCGAGCTCGGCGCCCGCCATCCGGTCACCCAGGACCTCGAGGGCGCGGCCGATGGCGAGGACGGGGCGCCGAGCTGGGGGCGCTGGTTCCGCATCGCCGAGGTGACGCCCGAGCCCGAGGCACAGGTGGTCATGGAAGGGCCCGAGGGGCGCCCGCTCCTGGTGCTCGACCGGGTCGGCGAGGGCCGGGTGGCGCTTCTCGCATCGGACCATGCCTGGCTCTGGTCGCGCGGCTACGAGGGCGGCGGACCGCAGCTCGAGCTGCTGCGCCGGCTGGCGCACTGGATGATGAAGGAGCCCGACCTCGAGGAGGAGGCGCTGTCCGCCGAGGCCGCCGGCCAGACCGTCACCATCACCAGGCGCACGCTGGAGGAGGGGCCGCGCGAGGCCGAGGTCACGGCGCCCGACGGCACCGTCACGACACTGCCGCTCGAGGAGACCGAGCCGGGCCGGTTCACCGGAACGTTCGAGGGCCCCGAGATGGGCCTCTACCGGCTGGCCGAGGGCGACCAGACCGCCGTCGTCGCGCTCGGCCCGGCCGCGCCGCGCGAGTTCGAGCAGACGATCGCCAGCGGCGAGGCGCTCGCGCCGGCGGTCGAGGCGACAGGCGGCGGCATCCTGCGGCTCGAGGAGGGCGTGCCGGACATCCGCCGGGTGTCCGAAGGGCGCAACGCCGCCGGGCGCGGCTGGGTCGGGATCACCCCGCGCGAGGCCTACGTGACGGCCGATGTCCAGGTCAGCCCGCTCCTGCCCGCATGGCTCTTCCTGCTCATCGCCGCCTCGCTGACGCTGGCGGCCTGGCTGCGCGAGGGGCGGCGCTAGGCCGCTACCGTTCCAGCGGCACGATCACCGTAGCGTCCGCCCAGCCATCGACCGAGCAGCGCGCCCGGATCGCCACCTCGGTCACGCCCGCGGGCACGACGACGCCCGAGAGCGAGCGGGTGAACGGCTGCTCGTCCTCGTGCGGGTGAAGAAGCTCGCGGACGGCCAGTTCGGTGCCGTCCGGCGCCAGAACCGCCCAGCCGTCGGCATAGTGATCCCAGCCGGTATCGGGGTGGCGCAGGGTGACGTCGAACGCCCAGGTCCCGCCGGCCTCCGCCCGGACCGTGGCCGCCACGACCTGCGGCGGATCTGCCGCCGCCGGCGCGGCGAGCGCCACGAGGCAGCAGAGCGTGGGCAGGGCGCGGGCCATGGCGTTATCCTGCCATGTCCCGCGATGGCCGTCGCGACACGCCTGCGTGAGGCAGGCGCGGCGCACCCGCCGCCCTAGCCGCCGTCGCGCTGCACGGTGATGCTGCGCAGCATCATCGCCGCCGTCTCGTCCATCGTCATGCCGACAAGGTAGCGCCCCGGCTGCAGGTCGGCCGTGAGTTGCGTCGGCGCGAGCCCGCCCCAGCCCTGGGTTTCGGCAACGACCGCGCCGGCCGCATCGAACAGGCGGAGCGCGAAGCTGCCGCTCACGCTGACCGCGTCGATCCGGACGCCGGTGGCGCCGGCCACCTCGAAGGCGATCCACTTCGTCTGCTCGGTCGAGATCTTGTTGGCCTGCACGAGCGCCTCCAGCGCGCCAAGCTCCTCGATCTCGACGCCCGAGCCGGGCTCCGGCGGCGTGACCGCCGGGCCGGTCGGCGTGAAGACCGGTGCGGCGCCGCCCTCGCTCACCGCGATCTGCGCCGCGCCGCCCGCCCCCGCGAAGCCTTCGAGCGTCAGGCAGTAGTCGCCCGGTGCGAGCGTCACCTCGATCCGGCTGTCGGTGCCGCCATCCGGCCCGTCGTCGTTCTCGGCGATCAGGGTGCCCGCGCTGTCGGCCAGCTTCAGGACGGTGTCGAAGGCGCCGCTGCGCGCGTCGATGCGCAGCGCGGCCTCGTCCGTCACCGTCATCGTCCAGTCCTGCCGGGTGTTCTCGGCCAGCGTCGCCGCCAGCGAGATGTTGCCCAGGCCCGGCGCCAGCGTCTGGCCGAGATCGGCCGTCATCGCCGGGTCGGAGCAGCCCGCGACGCCGCCGAGGTCGACCGGCGCCGGGTCGACCGTATCCGAAAGCACCAGCTCGAACGCCCCTTCGCCGGCATCGAACGCCTCGACGGCAAGGCAGTAGCTGCCGGGCTGCAAGGTGCTCACCAGCCTGCTGTCGGTGCCGCTCGGCCCGTCGTCGTTGGTATCGATGACACTGCCGCTGCCGTCCAGCAGCGTGAGGACGGTGTCGAAGGCGACGCTCCGGGCGTCGAGTTGCAGCGTCACCGTCTCGGTGACCTCGATGGTCCAGTCGCTCCGCGGGCTGCCGGCCAACGCGCCGGTGGCCGAGACGGTGCCGACGCCGGGGGCGAGCGGCGCGCCGAAGGCCGAGGTCAGCGCGGGGTCGGTGCAGGCGGTGCCGATGTCGCCCACGATCGGCGTGACCGGGGCCGTCGGCTCGTCCGTCAGGGTCAGCGTCACCGGGCCGGCGGCGCCGTCATAGCTCGTCACGCTCAGGCAGTAGATTCCGGGCTCGAGCGCGACGGCCAGCTGGCTGTCCGTGCCGCTCGGGCCATCGTCGTTCTCGGTCAGGATCGACCCGTCGCGGGCCAGGCGGATCACGGTGTCGAGCGCCCCGCTGCTCGCGTCGATCTGCAGCTCCGTCGCCGCGGCGACGTTCAGGTCGAGGTCCTGCCGCCCGCCCTCGGCCAGGTCGAGCGACAGCAGCCGCCGGCCCATGCCCGGGCCGATGTCGCCGCCGGCATCGACCATCAGCGCCGGGTCGCTGCAGAACAGGGCCGCATCGCCCGAGGTGTCGGGCCCCGGCATGGCGGCGATCGCCTCCGCCGCGGCGCCCGCCCCGGCAAGAAGCGTCAGCGCCACCGTGTAGTTCACCGTGGCCGAGTAGGGCTCGATCCGGGCGCAATAGGTGCCGGCTGCCAGCGTGAGGTCGACCTGCGGGTTGTAGCCGCCCGCCGAATCGTCATCCTGCGCGACGACGGCACCACTGGTCGAGAACACTGCGAGGTAGGCATCGGTCACGCCGTCGGGCGCCTCGGCCCGCAGGGCGACCCGCGCCTCGGCGGCCAGCGTGAATTCCAGATAGGCCGGCTCGCCGCGCGGCAGTTCGGCGGCCAGCGGCGCCATCGCCGCCTGGTCGAGCGGCGCCGGCAGCGTGTAGGTCAGCGCCGCCGGCTGGCCGCAGGCGCCCCCGACCTGCCCCACCCGGCCGGCGCTCTGGGTCTGCTGCGCTGCGCCCGGCATTGTCAGGGACAGCACGACCAGCGCGGCAAGGGCGTGAATTCCGTAAGACCTCATGACATGTCTCCCCTCGGCCGCGGCGGGCGGCGCGCGGAGCCTCGCCGATCGCCGCGCATGCGGCAAGTAGGGTTTACGCCACCCGGCACCCCCGCGAGACGGGTTTACTTCGGGTCGAATTGGTTATATTTCTTGACCAATCGGAGGGATTGCCATGGACATGCCTGTGCCCGACCCCGCCATCCTGGCCCGCAAGGACCGGATCGTCGGCCGCCTCAGGCGGGTCCTGCCGGCCGATGCGGTGATCGATGATCCGGCCGAGACCCGCGCCTACGAATGCGATGCGCTCACCGCCTACCGCTGCCCGCCGCTCGCCGCCGTGCTGCCGGCCTCGACCGCCGAGGTCGCGGCGGTGCTGCGCCTCTGCCACGAGGAAGGCGTGCCGGTGGTGCCGCGCGGCTCGGGCACCTCGCTCGCCGGCGGCGCGCTGCCCACCGCCGACAGCGTGATCCTGGGCGTCGCCCGGCTGAACGCGGTGCTCGAGACCGACTACGACAACCGCTTCATCCGCGTCCAGTCGGGGCGCACCAACCTCTCGGTCACCGGCGCGGTCGAGGCCGACGGCTTCTTCTACGCCCCCGACCCGTCGTCGCAGCTG
>CAZYBG010000009.1:60778-63825 GCA_964645155.1 uncultured Rhodobacterales bacterium
CTGCGCCATCGCCGGCAACATCGCGATGAACTCGGGCGGGGCGCACTGCCTCAAGTACGGCGTCACCACCAACAACCTGCTCGGCGTGACGATGGTGCTGATGGACGGCACCGTGGTCGAGATCGGCGGGCCGCATCTCGATGCGCCGGGGCTCGACCTGCTGGGCGTGATCTGCGGGTCCGAAGGGCAGCTCGGCGTGGTGACCGAGGCCACCCTGCGCATCCTGCCGAAGCCCGAGGGCGCGCGGCCGGTGCTGATGGGCTTCGACAGCAACGAGGTCGCCGGCGCCTGTGTCAGCGACATCATCAAGGCGGGCGTCCTGCCCGTCGCCATCGAGTTCATGGATCGCCCCTGCATCCGCGCCTGCGAGGATTTCGCCCATGCCGGCTATCCCGACTGCGAGGCGCTGCTGATCGTCGAGGTCGAGGGCAGCCCGGCCGAGATCGACGAGCAGCTCGGCCTGATCAAGCAGATTGCGCTCCGCCACAACCCGGTCGAGCTGCGCGAGAGCCAGTCCGAGGAGGAGAGCAAGAAGATCTGGCTCGGGCGCAAGTCGGCCTTCGGCGCGATGGGCCAGATCAACGACTACATGTGCCTCGACGGCACGATCCCGGTTTCGGCGCTGCCCTTCGTGCTGCGCCGCATCGGCGAGATGTCGAGGGACTGCGGGCTCGACGTCGCCAACGTGTTCCACGCCGGCGACGGCAACATGCACCCGCTGATCCTGTTCGACGCCAACAAGCCCGGCGATCTGGAGAAGTGCGAGGCCCTCGGGGCCGACATCCTCAGGCTCTGCGTCGAGGTCGGCGGCTGCCTGACCGGCGAGCACGGTGTCGGCATCGAGAAGCGCGACCTGATGACGACGCAGTTCTCCGCCGCCGATCTCGAGGCGCAGCTCAGGGTCAAGGACGTCTTCGACCCGCGCTGGCTTCTCAACCCCGCCAAGGTGTTCCCGCTCGCGGTCACCGAAGCGCGGCGGCAGCGGGCGGCCTGAGGACCATCGCGGGCCCTTCCGGGGGCCTTTCGGAAACGGCAAGGCGGAACGGGGGTCGGATGATCGAGCCGGAGGGCGAGGCGGAACTGGCCGAGGCGGTGGCCGCCGCACGGACGCCGCTGCGCATCCGCGGCGGCGGCACGCGGCCGGTGGGGCGGCCGGTGGCAGGCGAGGTCCTGTCCACCCGGCGGCTTTCGGGCATCGCGCTCTACGAGCCCGGCGCGCTGACGCTCGTCGCGCGGGCCGGCACCCCGCTCGCCGAGATCGAGGCGGCGCTGGCGAAGGAGGGCCAGCGCCTGCCGTTCGAGCCGATGGACCACCGCGGGCTCCTTGGTACCGAGGGCACGCCGACGATCGGCGGCGTCGTCGCCGCCAATGCCTCCGGGCCGCGGCGCGTCCAGGCGGGCGCCTGCCGCGACAGCCTGATCGGCGTGCGGTTCGTCGACGGCGCGGGGACGGTGGTGAAGAACGGCGGCCGGGTGATGAAGAACGTCACCGGCTACGACCTCGTCAAGCTCATGGCGGGAAGCTGGGGCACGCTCGGCGTGCTGACCGAGGTGTCGTTCAAGGTGCTTCCGGCACCATCGGCTGCCGCCACGCTGACCATCGCCGGGCTGTCCGACCGGGCGGCGATGCAGGCGCTGGCCGAGGGCCTCGGCTCGCCCTTCGAGGTGAGCGGCGCGGCGCACCTGCCGTCGGCCGCGACCGGCGGGCCGGCCGCGACGCTCCTTAGGATCGAGGGGCTGGAAAGCTCGGTCGCCTACCGGGCGGCCGAACTCGGGCGGCGGCTGGCCCGCCACGGCACCGTCGCGGTCGAGACCGACCGCGCCCGGGTCGCCGAAACCTGGGCCGCGGTCCGCGACGTCGGCGCCTTCCACGGGCGGGCGGGCGATGTCTGGCGGCTGTCGGTGAAGCCGCTCGACGGGCCGGCGGCGGCCTCCCGGCTCGACGCCGAGGCGGTGGTCTACGACTGGGGCGGGGGCCTCGTCTGGGCGCTCGTGCCCGCGGGCACCGACCTGCGCGACCGCATCGCGGGCCTCGCCGGCCACGCCACGCTGGTCCGCGCCAGCGAGGAGACGCGCGCCCGGATCCCGCCGTTTCCCCCCGAACCCGCGCCGCTGGCGGCGATCGCCGAGGGACTGCGGCGCAAGTTCGATCCCAAGGGCATCCTCAACCCCGGGCTCATGGGCGCCGCGCCCGTCCCGGCCTGACCCGGAACTCCGCCCGATGCAGACCACGTTCACCCCCGAACAGCTCCGCGACCCGGCCACCGCGCGGTCGAACGAGATCCTGCGCACCTGCGTCCACTGCGGCTTCTGCACGGCGACCTGCCCGACCTACCAGGTGCTGGGCGACGAGCTCGACAGCCCGCGGGGCCGCATCTACCTCATCAAGGACATGCTCGAGAACGACCGCCCGGCCGACGCCAAGACCGTCAAGCACATCGACCGCTGCCTCTCGTGCCTCGCCTGCATGACGACCTGCCCCTCGGGCGTGCACTACATGCACCTCGTCGATCATGCGCGGGAATACATCGAGCAGACCTATCGCCGGCCGCTGACCGACCGGACGCTGCGCTGGGTTCTGGCCCGGATCCTGCCCTATCCGGGCCGGTTCCGGGTGGCGCTCTTGGCGGCCAAGATCGGCCGGCCGTTCCGCGGGCTGCTGCCCGATCCGCGGCTGCGCGCGATGCTCGACATGGCGCCGAAGCGCATCCCGCCGGTCAGCCGCAACGACGACCCGCAGGTGTTTCCGGCCGAAGGCGCACGGCGGATGCGGGTGGCGCTGATGACAGGCTGCGCGCAGAAGGCGCTCAACACCGACATCAACGACGCGACGATCCGGCTTCTTACCCGGCTCGGCTGCGAGGTGGTGGTGGCCGAGGGCGCGGGCTGCTGCGGGGCGCTGACCCATCACATGGGCAAGACCGCCGAGAGCCACGCGACGGCGGCGCGGAACATCCGTGCCTGGACGCGCGAGATGCAGGGCGCCGGCCTCGACGCCATCGTCATCAACACCTCCGGCTGCGGCACCACGGTCAAGGACTACGGCC
>CAZYBG010000010.1:0-54694 GCA_964645155.1 uncultured Rhodobacterales bacterium
GCGAACCTCGTCCCGGCTCTCGTCCCGAACCGGCGCGCGCTGCCCGCGGGCCGCGGCGGCTGACCCGCCGGATGCCGCCCCGGCCGCCCGCCACCCCCGGTCAGTGCACCCGCGCCGCCACCTCGTCGGCATAGCGCCTGGTCATGTCCTCCACCGCCTTGGCGTGCTTGGCCGCAAGGTCCGGGCGCAGTTTCTCCGCCCGCGCCGCCGAATCCATCGTCGCCACGTGGTGGCCCTGGAAATGCGGCATCACATGCCGCGCGATCAGCTCGTAGCTCTTGTGGGTGGCGGCCGGGTCGGCCCAGTTGTGGGCCAGCATCAGGTAGGCCCCGAAGCCGCCGTTCGACTGCGCCATCAGCCGGTCGATCTGCGCCACCGCCATGTCGGGCGTGCCGATCGCGCCGAAGCCGCTTTCGTTCACGAACTGGATCATCTCCCTCACGTTGTTGCCGGGCACCGCCATCTGCGGGAAGGCGGCGACCGCCTGGAAGTAGTGGAACCACTGCTCCATGCCGTATTCGACGTCGCGGTAGGCCTGCTCCATCGTGTCGGCGATGTGGACAAGGCCGACGAGCCGCCATTTCGACCGGTCCACCGCCTTGCCGTGCTGCTTCGCCTCGGCCTCCATCACGTCCCAGTGCAGCGCCAGCGCGTCGAAGCCGGCCGCCGTCGTCGCCCCGATCGACAAAAGCCCGACGCCGTGCCGCCCGGCCAGCCGCGGGCCCGCCGGCGAGGCGACGGCCGCGGCCGAGATGTCGAAGAGCGGGTTGGAGTAGGGGCGCAGGTGCAGACGCGCCTCGCGCAGGTCCCAGCGCTCGTTGCGGAACGTCACCGGCTCCTCGCTGGTCAGAAGCTGCATGATGACGCCGAGGCTGTCCTCCAGCAGCTGCCGCGTCTGGGACGGCTCGATCCCGATCATCCGCGCGTCGGTCGGCAGCGCCCCGGGCCCGACCCCCAGCATCACCCGCCCGCGCGTCAGGTGGTCGAGCATCACGATCCGTTCCGCCACCCAGAGCGGGTTGTGGTAGCTGAGGCTGACCACGCCCGTCCCCAGCCGGATGGCCCTCGTCCGCTCGGCCGCCGCCGCGATGAAGATCTCCGGGCTCGCGATGATCTCCGAGCCCGCCGAATGATGCTCGCCGATCCAGGCCTCGTCGTAGCCGCAGCGGTCGAGCCACTGGACCAGCTCCAGGTCATTCTGGAGCGCCAGCGTGGGGTTGATCCCCGGCTTGTGGAACGGCGCGAGAAAGATGCCGAAGCGCAGACGATGCGGCATGGGTGGGTCCTCCCTCCGGTATGGGGCGGCCCCTCCTCCGGGCGCGCCGGTTGATAGCGCTCACAGTGGTCGGCGCCGCGCGCGGGCGTCAACGATTCCGTTGCCCCGGCGGCAGGCCGCCGCCGGCCGGCGCGCTTGACAGCGGCCGCCCGCGGGCGTATCCGCCGCGCCAGCCCCGGACAGGTTCCGACCCGTCCGGTCCCGGCCGCCCCGTGCCGGGATCGCCACCAGTCAGCGCACCGCGCCCACTGGTGCGTTTGGTCATTCCGCGGCCGGTGCCTATCTCCGGCCTGTCCGCAACCGGTCGCGAGGAGGGCCGCCGATGTTCGAGAACCTGTCCGAACGCCTTTCCGGCGTGTTCGACCGGCTGACCAAGCAGGGCGCGCTGTCCGAGCCGGACGTGGCCACCGCGCTGCGCGAGGTGCGCGTCGCGCTGCTCGAGGCCGACGTCTCGCTGCCGGTGGCACGCGACTTCGTGGCCCGCGTCCAGGACAAGGCCACCGGCCAAGCGGTCACCCGGTCGGTCACGCCGGGCCAGCAGGTGGTCAAGATCGTCCACGACGAACTGGTCCACGTCCTGCGCGGCGAGGGCGACCCGGCCGCGCTCAGGATCGACAACCCGCCCGCGCCGATCCTGATGGTCGGCCTGCAGGGCGGCGGCAAGACGACGACCACCGCCAAGATCGCGCTGCGGCTGAAGGACCGCGAGGGCAAGCGGGTGCTGATGGCCTCGCTCGACACCAACCGCCCCGCGGCGATGGAGCAGCTGCAGATCCTCGGCGCCCAGATCGGGGTGGACACGCTGCCGATCGTCAGGGGCCAGTCGGCGGTCGAGATCGCGCGGCGCGCGGTCACGCAAGCCAACCTCGGCGGCTACGACGTGGTGATGCTCGACACCGCCGGCCGCCTGCAGATCGACCAGGTGCTGATGGACGAGGTCGCCCAGGTGCGCGACGTCGCCAGGCCGCGCGAGACGCTTCTCGTGGTCGACGGCCTGACCGGCCAGGTCGCCGTCGAGGTCGCGCAGGAATTCGACGCCCGCGTCGGCATCACCGGCGTCGTCCTCACCCGGATGGACGGCGACGGCCGCGGCGGCGCGGCTTTGTCGATGCGCGCCGTCACCGGCAAGCCGATCCGCTTCGTCGGCCTCGGCGAGAAGATGGACGCGCTCGAGACCTTCGAGCCCGAGCGCATCGCCGGCCGCATCCTCGGCATGGGCGACATCGTGGCCCTGGTCGAGAAGGCGCAGGCCACGCTCGAGGCCGAGCAGGCCGAGCGGATGATGAAGCGCTTCCAGAAGGGTCAGTTCAACATGAACGACCTGCGGATGCAGCTCGAGCAGATGATGAAGATGGGCGGCATGGACGGCGTGATGGGGATGCTGCCCGGCATGGCCAAGGCCCGCGCGCAGATCGCCGAGGCCGGGTTCGACGACGGCATGATCCGCCACCAGATCGCGCTCATCAACTCGATGACCAAGCGCGAACGCGCGAACCCCGACCTGCTGCAGGCCAGCCGCAAGAAGCGCATCGCCGCCGGGGCGGGCCTCGAGGTGCAGGAGCTCAACCGCCTGCTGAAGCAGCACCGCCAGATGGCGGACATGATGAAGAAGATGGGCAAGGGCGGCATGCTGAAGCAGGCCATGAAGGGCATGCTGGGCAAGGGTACGGGCGGCGGCCCCACCGAGGCCGAGCTGGAGGCCGCCCGCGCCCAGATGGCCCGGGGCCAGATGCCGAAGGGGCTGAGCCTGCCGAAGGGCATGGGCGGCTTCGGCGGCGGCGGCATGCAGCTGCCGCCGGGCCTGAGCGGCCTCGGGAAGAAGAAGTGACGACAGCGGTCCATATCCCGACGGTCGAAACCGATCGCCTGCGCCTGCGGGCGCCCGAGGCGCGCGACTTCGACGCCTATGCCGCGTTCCGCGCGTCCGAGCGGTCGCGCATCCTCGGCGGGCCGTTTCCCCGCGCCGCTGCGTTCGAGCAGATGGCCGCGCTCGTCGGCCATTGGCACCTGCGCGGCTTCGGCCGCTGGATGGTCGCCGACCGGGCGACCGATGCGGCGCTCGGCGTGGTCGGCCCCTACTTCCCCGTGGACTGGCCCGAGCCCGAGATCGCCTGGGCGGTGTTCGACGGCGCCGAGGGCCGGGGCATCGCCCACGAGGCGGCGCACGCCGCGCGCCGCTTCGCCTACGACACGTTGGGCTGGACCAACGCGGTCAGCCTGATCCGCCCGGACAACACCCGCTCGGCCGCGCTCGCGCAGCGGCTCGGCGCGCGGATCGACGGCCGGCACCCGCACCCGACCTACGGGATGCTCGACATCTGGCGCCACCCGGGGCCGGAGGAGGCAGGATGATTCCGACACTCCAGACCGATCGCCTGACCATGAGGGCGCCGAAGCTTTCCGATTTCGAACGCTGGGCCGAGTTCTTCGCCTCGGACCGCTCGAAGTGGGAGCGCGGGCCGCTCGACCGGGTGCAGGGCTACCAGACTTGGGCCGCCGACGTGGCGCTGTGGCAGCTGCGCGGCTATGGCGCCTTCGGGATCGAGGATCGCGCGACCGGCGCCTATCTGGGCGAGGTCGGGATCTACGAGCCCGAGGGCTTCCCGCAGACCGAGCTTGGCTGGTTCGTGGTGCCCGAGGCCGAGGGCCGGGGCTATGCGTTCGAGGGCGCGAAAGCTGTCATGGCCTGGGCGCGGGCGCGCTTCGGCTGGGACCGGCTCTGCTCGATCATCGACCCCGGCAACACCCGCTCGATCGCGCTCGCCCGGCGCCTGGGCGGCGTCCCCGACCCGAGCCTCCCCGGCATCGACCCCGGCGATGTGGTGTTCCGCTACGATCTGGGAGGTGCCGCATGACCGCCCGCCTCGCCGACACGCCCGTCCTCCAGACCGAGCGCCTGACGCTCCGCGCCCCAGCGATGCAGGACTGGGACCGCTGGCGCGCCTTCATCGTCGAGGACCCGCGCGCCCAGTTCATCCGCAGCGACGACATCGACCGCGGCAAGGCCTGGCGCGCCTTCGCCCATGTCGTCGGCATGTGGGCGCTGCGCGGCTATGGCTCGTTCGTGTTCTGCCCGAGGGGCAGCGACGAGGCGCTCGGCATGACCGGCCCCTGGCACCCGATGGAATGGCCCGAGCGCGAGATCGGCTGGACCGTCTGGCGGCCCGAGGCCGAGGGCAAGGGCCTCGCCTTCGAGGCCGCTGCCCGCGCCCGCCGCTACGCCTTCGAGGACCTCGGCTGGGACACCGCCGTCAGCTACATCGACCCGCGGAACGCGCGGTCCATCGCGCTGGCCGAACGGCTCGGCGCGGCGCTCGACCCCGGGGCCCCGGTACCGTTCGGCGACAAGCCGACGCTGGTCTACCGCCACCCGCGCCCGGAGGGGCGGGCATGACGGCGGCGTGGGAGATACCGCACGAGGGGGCGGCGGCGGAGACCGCCGCGCGGCTGGCCCGAAGCCTTGGCGGTCGCCTCGACCCGGCAGCGCCCTGCCCCGATACCGCGATCGACGTCTGTCGCCACGCTCCGCCGGAGACCACGCCATGATCCCGAAGCCGCCAGGACCGGTGTACATCCGGTGTACAGGTTGTGCACACCTTGTGCGCCCCTCCCGGAGGCCGGGATGACCCCGGCCGAGACCTCCGCCGCGGCGCTGTTGAGAGGGCACCGCGAGTCGATCGACCGGCTCGACGCGATCCTCGTCTTCACGCTGGCCGAGCGGTTCAAGCACACCCAGTCGGTCGGCCGCCTCAAGGCCGAACACGGCCTGCCGCCCTCCGACCCCGCGCGCGAGGCGCAGCAGATCGCACGGCTGGAAGGGCTCTCGCGCGAGGCCGACCTCGACCCGGAATTCGCGAGGAAATTCCTGAGCTTCATCATCAGCGAAGTCATCCGTCACCACGAGCAACTGCAGAAGTGAGCGGCACCGCCGCGATCAGCCAGACCCAAGGAGAACACCGACATGGCCATGAAAATCCGCCTCGCCCGCGGGGGCTCGAAGAAGCGCCCGTTCTACTCCATCGTTGCCGCCGACAGCCGGATGCCCCGCGACGGCCGCTTCATCGAGAAGCTCGGCACCTACAACCCGCTCCTGCCGAAGGACAGCGAGGACCGCGTCAGGATGAACGTCGAACGGGTGCAGCACTGGCTGACCCAGGGCGCCCAGCCCACCGACCGCATCCAGCGCATGCTGGAGGCCGCCGGCGCCCTGCCGAAGAAGGCCCGCGCGAACCCGCAGAAGGCCCAGCCCGGCAAGGCCGCGCAGGAGCGTGCGGCGGCAAGGGCCGCCAGGTCGGCCAAGCCCGCCGAGGAGGCGCCGGCCGCGGCGCCGGCCGAGGAAGCCGCTTCGGAATGAGGCGGCCGGGCTGAGCGGGCGCGGGAGCGTGTTCCTCTTCCGCCCCTTCACCATCGCGGTGCTGGTCCTCGGCGGCTGGCTCGGCATGAAGGCCGAGCGCTTCCTGTCCGAGGGCCGGTGCCGCGAGGCAGGCGGCACCATGGGCGCCACGCAGGTCTGCATCGGGGCGCGCGCGCCATGACCGGCGCGCGGGTCTGCGTCGGCGCCGTCGCGGGGGCGTTCGGCGTGCGGGGCGAGGTGCGCCTCAAGAGCTTCTGCGCCGTCCCCGAGGCGATCGCCGACTATGGCCCGCTGACCACCGAGGATGGCACGCGCGAACTGCGCGTGACCCTGACCGGCACGGTGTCGGGCGGGCTGTCCGCCCGCCTCTCGGGCGTCGCCACGCGCGAGGCTGCCGAGGCGCTGCGCGGCGTCCGCCTCTATGTCGACCGCGCGCGCCTGCCCGCGCCGGCCGACGAGGAGTTCTACCATGCCGACCTGGTCGGCCTTCCGGTCCACGATACCGGCGGCGCGCTGATCGGCACCGTCGCCGGCGTGCACGACTATGGCGCAGGCGACCTGCTCGAGGTGCGCCCCGCCGCGGGCGGGGCGAGCGTGATGCTGCCCTTCACGCGCGCGGTCGTGCCCACGGTCGACCTTGCCGCCCGCCGGATCGTCGCGGACCCGCCACCGGGCCTGATCGACAGCGCGGGCGAAGCCGGCGACGGCGCCCCGCCGGCCGGGCAGCATCGGCCTGATTGACACCCAAAACCGCCTTATTCCTGCCATCCCAGGTTGTGAACCTGCTTGCGAGCTGCCGTCCGCCAGCGCGGCACGGCAGCGAACCGACCGGGGGATTTGGACATGAAAGCCCGCAGCCGCGCCGTGTTCGCCACGTCTGCCCTGCTCTATTCCGGTCCGCTCTATGCGGGGCTGGCCGGGTTCGGCTTCGGGACGGTGCCGCTCTTCGCCGCCCTCTTCGCGGTGTGGCTCACGGTCGTGAGGCCGGGCGACTGGCCGCGGACAGCGGCCGAATGGCACCAGCCGCGGGCGATCGCCTGGCCGCTTCTCATCCTCGCCGTCCAGGGCGTGCTGGTCGGCTTCTGCCTTGCCGTCGGGCGCGGGATCGGCGGCCTGAACGGCTTCGAGGCGCCGCTGCCGCTCGCCTTCGCGGTTGCGCTGTCGGTTGCGGGCATCGCCGTTGCATGGGCGCTTCGCCGCGGCGACGCATGGCGCATCATCCGGATCCCGGGCGACGCGCTCGGCATCGGGTCGGGCATCCTCGCCGTGCCCACGCCGAACCGCTCCGGCCTCGACGCGGACGACGCCTTCGTCGCCGCCGCCGCGGCGCTTCTGACCGATCTCTGCAGCCGCCCGGAGAAGTCGGACTGGGTCGAGCCGCTGCTGGTGCGCATCGAGAATGCGGGCGCGGGCGAGATGGTCCTCCTTACCCTGTCGGAGACCGCCGGCAAGGTCGCGACGCATGCGCAGATGCGGCTGGCGCTGCGCCCCAGCGTGGCCCGCAGCCCGCGCGGGCGCGAACTGATCGAGGAGGCCGTGGCGCGCGTCGTCGCCACGCGCGACCCCGACCTGATCGGGCTGGCCGTGGGGCATGCCCGGCGGCTGCTGACCGGCGAGCCGAGCGTGGGCCGCGAGCTTGCGCGGCGGCTGCGGCTCAATGCGGTGGCCGATCAGGTGGCCACCGCCTCGCCCGAGGCCGCCATCGCGCTGCGCGGCCTCGCCCGCGAGTTCGACACCTCGCTGGCCGCCTGACCGGCGCAGCGCGGGCGCAGCGCGGGGCGCTTCCGCGCCGCCGCGCCGCGTGCCATGGTCGCGCGGATGACCGACCCCGCCCGATCCCATGGCCGCCTCGCGATGTCCGCCAGCCGGCACCCGCGCGACCTGATGGCCGAGCGTCCGCGCCTGAAGGGCGCCTGGACCACGCGGGTCGTGACGCTCCTGCCCGAGGCGTTTCCCGGCCTGCTCGGCCTGTCGCTCGTCGGCAAGGCGCTCGAGATGGGGCTCTGGTCGCTCGACGCGGTCGACCTCCGGCCGTTTGGCGAGGGCCGGCATCGCAACGTCGACGATACGCCCGCCGGCGGCGGCGCGGGCATGGTGCTGCGGCCCGACGTGGTGGCCCGTGCGCTCGAGGCGGCGGCAGCCGGCACGCCGGAGGGCCGGGCGGACTGGCCGGTCGTCTATCTCTCGCCGCGCGGTGCGCGCTTCGAACAGGCGACAGCGCGGCGCTTCGCTGCGGCGCAGGGGCTGACCCTGCTCTGCGGCCGGTTCGAGGGGGTCGACCAGCGGGTGATCGACGCGTTCGGAATGGAGGAGCTCAGCCTCGGCGACTTCGTCCTGACCGGCGGCGAGATCGCGGCGCAGGCGGTGATCGACGCGACGGTGCGCCTGCTGCCCGGCGTCCTCGGCAACCACGCCTCGACCGAGGAGGAGAGTTTCTCGCAAGGTCTGCTCGAATACCCGCAATACACCAGGCCGAACGTCTGGGACGGCCGGCCGATCCCCGATGTGCTGCTTTCGGGGCATCACGGACAGATCGCCGCGTGGCGGCGGGCCGAGGCGGAGCGGCTGACGCAGGCACGCCGGCCCGACCTCTGGGCTGCCTATCGGGCGAGCGCCGGAGACGACGCGGACTGAACTGCCGCAACGTCCCGTCGCCGCCTGCGCCAGGCGCTTGATTCCGGGTGCGGAACCCCGTATGTCGCAGCGGCTGCTTCCCGGCCGCACGACCGGGGGCTGAAAGACAACGCGCGCGAGGGTCTGCTGACCGCGCACCAACATCCGGGGCGATAACCCCGCGTAGCTAAGGATAGACAGCGATGAACCTTATCGCGCAACTCGATGCCGAGCAGATCGCCGGCCTCGGCAAGGCGATTCCCGACTTCAAGCCCGGCGACACGATCCGCGTCGGCTACAAGGTGACCGAGGGCACGCGCTCGCGCGTGCAGAACTACGAGGGCGTCTGCATCAGCCGCCGCAACGGCAGCGGCATCGCCGGGTCGTTCACGGTCCGCAAGATCTCTTTCGGCGAGGGCGTGGAACGGGTCTTCCCGCTCTACTCGACGAACATCGAAGCGATCGAGGTGGTTCGCCGCGGCCGCGTCCGCCGGGCGAAGCTCTACTACCTGCGCGCCCGCCGCGGAAAATCCGCGCGCATCGCCGAGGTCGCGAACTACAAGCCGAAGGATGGCGCCGAAGGCGCCGGTGCGTGAGGAGAGACGCGATGAAAAAGGGCATCCACCCCGAATACCACGCCATCGACGTCAAGATGACCGATGGCACCGTCGTGCGGATGAAATCGACCTGGGGCGCCGAGGGCGACCAGCTTGCGCTCGACATCGACCCGCTGGCACACCCGGCCTGGACCGGCGGCAGCCAGAAGCTGATGGATACCGGCGGCCGGGTGTCGAAGTTCAAGAACAAGTACGCCGGCCTCGGCTTCTGAGCGGGCCGCGCCCGCGAGGGCACGCGCGGGACGGATCAGCAGGGCGCGCCTCGGGTGCGCCCTTTGCCTTTCGGGCAACGGCGGCGGCGCGGGGTCATTGCGGCGCGCGTCATTCCTTGCGCGCCGCCGGTCGAGGCGCTAGCCAACCGCCGACGGGCCGGCCGGCGCGATACCCGCGAAGCGGGGAAGCCGGCAGGCGGGGGAAAGGTCGCGTGGCGCACATCATCGTCGTCGGCAACGAGAAGGGCGGATCGGGCAAGTCGACGACCTCGATGCACATCGCGACCGCCCTGTCGCGGATGGGCCGGAAGGTCGGCGCGCTCGACCTCGATGTGCGGCAGCGCAGCTTCGCCCGCTACGTCGAGAACCGCCTCGCCCATGCCGGGCGGCGCAAGCTCGCCCTCGCCAGTCCCGAACTGCGGATGTTGCCCGAGGTGGACCCGGCTGACCTCGCCCCCGGCGAGCACCGCGAGGACCGCAGGCTGGCGATCGCGGTGTCCGACATGGAGCGGACGACCGACTTCATCGTGATCGACTGCCCGGGGTCGCATACGCGGCTGAGCCAGGTCGCCCATTCGCTTGCCGACACGCTGATCACGCCGCTCAACGACAGTTTCGTCGATTTCGACCTGCTGGCCCGCTTCAACCCCGAGACGAATCGCGTGACGGGGCCGTCGATCTATTCCGAGATGGTCTGGCAGGCGCGCCAGCTTCGCGCGCAGGCCGGGCTGAAGCCGATCGACTGGGTGGTGATCCGCAATCGCGTCGGGCCCCAGGCGATGCACAACAAGCGCAAGATGGAAAGTGCCCTCGCCGCGCTGTCGCGGCGGATCGGCTTTCGTGTCGCGCCGGGGTTCAGCGAGCGCGTGATCTTCCGCGAGCTGTTCCCGTCCGGCCTCACGCTCCTCGACCTGCGCGACATCGGCGTGCAGTCGCTGAACGTCTCGAATCTGGCCGCGCGGCAGGAGCTGCGCGACCTGATCCTCGCGCTCAGGCTTCCTGGCGTGACGCCGGATTTCTGAACCGCGCGAACGGCGAGATGCGCGGCGGCGCGGTGCGATCGCCGGTACCCGAGAGCGCCTCGAGCCGGGCATCGAAGCGGTCGCGGCCCTCGGACTCGGCGGGCTTCTCGTCCTTCCGCGGCATGATGGTGACAACGCTCATCCTGCGTTCCTCCAATGATCCTGAGGCCGACGATCCCGCCGAACGGTGGCTCGAATAAGGCGAACGAAGGGAGATTTCGGGGGAGGAAGTTAACAAACCACCAATGCTAGGGGCCGTTGGCGCGGCGTACCGCAGCGGCGAACGCGCGCGCATCGACTGCGAGGTTGCCCGACGCGAAGGCGGCGTTCTTCTCCTCGGTATCGAGGAACTGGCTGTCCACCGCGACGACGCGGTAGGCGTCGCCGACCTTCAGCAGGATCGGCGAGCCGCTGTCGCCACGCGTGGTGTCGCATTCGTGCAGGATCGTCGCGTCGTCGTAGCGGTCGATGATCCGGCAGGAGAGATGGCCCGAGAGGTTCTCGGCGGTGTCCCAGCTGTAGCCCGCCTGATCGACGACGAGACCGCCCGCATCGATTGCGGCGATGTCGTCGGGGCCGAGCTCGTGGACATCGAGATAGCCCAGCTGCGATCCGAGGTCGCGGTCGAGCGTCACGATCCCCCAGTCATTGCCGTTGCCCTGGCCGGCCGGGCGCTGGGTGATGCTGTAGTCCGGCGCGAACTCGGCCGAGACGACGAACGCCTTGGCGGCGTATCGGTCGCCGCGGCGGCCGGCATAGAAGGCGTCCGGCAGGATGGTCGCAAGACCGTCGTCGGTCAGGCAGTGGGCGGCCGTCAGCACGATGCGCGGCCCGACGAGGACCCCGCTGCAGTCGCTGCCGTCCGCGGTCAGAAGCCCGATCGCCCGCCAGGGCATCTGCGTGACGTCCGGCAGGAAGCGGTCGTCGCGGCCGAAGAAGTGGTCCGAGGCCTCGGCGGGGCGAGCACGGCCGAGGCAGTCGGCGGTATCGGTCGACGCGGCGCATGTGCCGGTGCCCTGCCCCGGTTCGTCGCAGCGGCGATCAAATGCGGTCGGGCAGCTGTTGTCGCGGTTGCGCAGGTAGGCCACCGGCGCGCAATCGGTCGTGTCGCTGCCCGAGATGCAGTAGTCGAGCCCGATGCCCGGCTCGTCGCATTCGCCGTCCCGCGCGTAGCGGCAACTGTCGTCACCGCCCGCGGCCATCGCCCGGCAATCCGCGGCGTCCGTACCGGACGCGCAGGCTCCGGTGCCGCCAAAGGCGGCATCGTCGCATTCCCCGTCATCGGCAAAGCTGCAGCTGTCGGCGCCGAGCCGCTCCCGGACATCCTTCGGCAGCAACGCCATCAACCGCTCCAGCGCCTCCGCGGTGGTCTCGGCCCCGCTGCAATCGCTGGTGTCCGACCCCGCCCGGCAGAGGCCCGAGGAGTTGTGGAAACCGGGCTCGTCGCATTCGCTGTCGCGGGCATAGACACAGCTGTCATCCTGCCGCCCGGCGGCAAGGAGCGCGCAGTCAAACGTGTCGGTTCCGGCCGCGCAGGCGCCGCCGCCGCCGAAGCGCGCCTCGTCGCAGACATAGTCGAAGGCGTAGTCGCACAGCGCCGTCTTGGCGATCGGCTGGCAGTCGAAGCGGTCGGTGCCGTCGGCACAGGCCGCACCCCCGCCATACCTGCCCTCGTCGCATTCGCCGTCGCGGGCATATTCGCAGCTGTCATCGGCAGCGGCGGCCGGAGGCCAGAACATCGCCAGACAGGCCAGAACCAGAACACCCTTCCTCAAGACCCCTCCCGTCACCGTCCGATGCGACGGTTCCACCAGCACGCCCCCAGCGCAGAATTGCCCAGCCGCCGCGCTCCGGCAAGCGGCGTCTTTAAGTCTAACGACAATGAACCGGCGGACCCCGGCATACGCCGATCGAGCCCTGGCGTCAGGGCGGACGCAGTCAGGCGGGGCGCCGCCTCGGCGGCGGGCCCGCGAGGGGTCAGCAGCCTGCCGCCCGTGATCGCGCAGGTTCGCAAACCCGCTTGACAGAAATCAACTCATTATACCAGCATACAGGTGGCGGAGGGCAGCACCTCCGCAGACAGATGACCTGAGGGAAGATAGATGAAGCAGAGCGTGGCCGTCCTCGGCGCCGGGGGGAAGATGGGCTTCCGTGTGACGCGCAAGCTCCACGAGGCCGGATACGACCTGCGCGCGGTCGAGATCGGCGAGGCAGGGAAGGCACGGCTTGCCGAGGCGGGGATCGCAGCGGTCGATGCGGAGAACGGGCTCGCGGGGGCCGAGGTGGTGGTCCTTGCCCTGCCGGACAACGTGATCGGAAAGGTGGCGGCCGATATCGCGCCGCGCCTCGCGCCGGGAACGATGGTCGTGATTCTCGACGCCGCGGCGCCCTACGCCGACGTGCTGCCGAAGGACAGGTCGGACCTGACCTACTTTGTCGGGCACCCCTGCCACCCTCCGCTCTACAACGACGAGACCGACATGGCCGCGCGGCGCGACTATCACGGCGGCGTCGCCCGGCAGTCGATCGTCTGCGCGCTGATGCAGGGCCCGGAGGCGCATTATGCGCTCGGCGCCGAAATCTGCACGGCAATGTGGTCGCCGGTGACGAAAGTGCACCGGGTGACGACCGAGCAGCTCGCCATCCTCGAGCCCGGCCTGTCGGAGATGGTGGCGATGTGCATGGTCGACGTCCTGACCGAGGCGGTCGACGAGTGCGCGACGCGCTACGGCATACCGCGCGAGGCGGCACATGACTTCCTGATCGGGCACCTGAACGTCGAGATCGCCATGTGGTTCGGCTATTCGCCCAAGGTCCCGTCCGACGCCGCGCTTCGGCTTCTGGAGTTCGGCAAGTCGAAGATCATGAAGGAGACCTGGCGCGAGGCGCTGTCGCCCAAGGTGGTGCGGCAGGCGGCCGATCTCATCGTCCACGGCAAGGTCTGAGCACCGCCCGGAGGCGAGGGGGGGGAGCGATGTCGAGGACGGCAGGACGGGGAAAGGCGCGATGACGGTCCGCGTGGCGCTCATTGGCTGCGGCTTCTTTGCGCGCAATCACGCGCTCGCGTGGCGCGACCTCGGCGGCGCCGAAGTGGTGGCCGTTTGCGACCGCGATCCTGCGAAGGCGCAGGCCTTCGCCGCGGAGCATGGTGCCCGCCCCTTCACGGATGCCGCGTCAATGCTGCCTGAGGTTCGCCCCGACGTGGCGGACGTGGCGACCACCGTCGCCTCGCACCGCCCGCTCGTCGAGCTGGCGAGCCGGCATGCCGGGGCGGTGATCTGCCAGAAGCCCTTCGCAGCGACGCTGGAGGACGGCCGGACGATGGTCGCAGCCTGCGCGGCGGCGGGCGTGCCGCTTTTCGTGCACGAGAACTTCCGCTGGCAGAGGCCCTGGCGCGAGATCGCGGCGCGGATCGCCGCGGGCACCATCGGGACGCCGCGCTTCCTGCGGCTGTCGTTCCGCCACGCCTGCGACATCTACGCCAACCAGCCCTATCTGGCGGAAGAGCCCGACCTCGCGCTGACCGACGTGGGTCTGCACCTCTTCGACATGGCGCGGAGCCTCATGGGCGATGTGGCGCGGCTCTCGTGCGAGACGCAGCGGCTGAACCCGCGCGTGAAGGGGCAGGACGCGTTCCAGGCCGTGCTGCGGCACACCTCCGGCGGGGTCACGAGCGTGGAATGCAGCTTTCACAGCCACCTTTCGCCCGATCCGTTCCCGCAGACGCTCGGCCGGGTGGAAGGCGACCGGGGGAGCATCGAGCTCCTCCCCGACCACCGGCTGCGCGAGCACGGCCCGGCGGGTGCGGTCGAAATGGACGCAGAGCCGGCGGTTCCCGCCTGGGGCGCGAAGCCGTGGCACCTGGTCCAGGAGTCGGTGATCGCCTTCCAGTCGCACGTGCTCGACGTGCTCGCGGGCCGCGCGGAGCCGCAGCCGTCCGGCGCGCACAACCTCGGCACGCTTGCCGTCGCGCTGGCCGCGATCGAGGCGGCGCGGACCGGAACCACCGTCGCGCCCCCGGAGATCCGCGCATGAGCGGGCGTCCGGCGCAAGAGAACAGGCATCGGACAGCCGCCCGGGAGAAGGCGGCGTCCGCAAGGGCGGCCGACGGTCGCCGTCGTCACCTGCAACGTCCAGCAGACCAAGGGAGGAACCAATGAACCTGCTGATGAAATCCGCCGCCGCGGCCCTGATCGCCGCCACCGGCGCAAGCTTCGGGGGGCAGGCGTCCGCCGCCACCATCTGCTTCGCCTTCCAGGACCTCGAGACCGAATTCTGGGTCGCCGGTCACAAGGCGATCACCACCACGCTGACCGAAGCCGGCCACACGGTGATCGAGCGCAACGCCAACGAGGATGCGAACCGACAGCTCGAGCAGGTGCGCGACTGCATCGCACAAGGCGTGGACGGGATCATCATCATCCCGCAGGACGGCGAAAGCGCGGTCACCATCGTGGGCGAGGCACAGGACGCGGACGTGCCGATTGCGGTCTTCAACCGCCCGCCCTCGGACCTGTCGCGGGGCATCATTGTGGTGGCCGACAACGCGACGATCGCGGAGGCCGCGACCGACTTCGTGGTGGAGCAGGCGCTGGCCAGCGCCTCCGGCGACGGGCAGCTCAACGCGCTGATCATCGTGGGCGATCTCGGCGACCCCAACGCCGTCGGCCGGCGCGACGGGTTCTATGCGGCGATCAACAAGCATCCCGACCGGTTCAACGTGATCGAGGTCGCCTCGGAATGGGATGCGGCGACAGCGCTCGCCAACCTCGAGGCGGCGGTCACGGCGAACGCGGACATCGACCTGATGTTCACCTCGTCGGACTTCCTGTTCCCGACGATCCGCTCGGTGCTGGAACCGCGGGGCATGTGGAAGACAGCGGGCGAGGAAGGGCACATCCCGCTCGCCGGCCTCGACGGTGACGCGACCGCCTGCCAGCTGATCAAGGACGGCTATGTTTCCGCCACGGGCGTGCAGGACCTCTACTTCGAGGCGGAGAGCGCGATGAGCACCATTCTCGCCGCGGTCGAGGCAGGCGAGGCGCAGCCGAACCAGGTGATCGACGATCCGGGCTTCGCGCTGACGCAGGCGAACCTTGCCGAGCGCGAGATGGACATGTGGGGCTGCGTCCTTCTGTCGGAAGGGTTTCTGAACCGCTGACCCTCGCGACCGGCCCGGCCGGACCGCGGTCCGGCCGGGTCACCTTTCGCACGGAGGCCTGCCTCAATGACATCTGCCTTCGGTTCGGGCCGACCAGGCGCCGCGGTGGCCACACGCCGCAGGAGCCTGTCGGACCGGGCAACCGACCTGATCCTGTCGGACTACTTCGTCCTCTACATGTCGCTCGCCTACGTGGCGGCGCTCGCGCCGTTCCTGCCGACGCTGCTTGCGCCCGGGAACGTCGTGAACGTGCTGTCGAACATGTGGCCGCTGCTGGTGGTCGCGATCGGACAGACCTTCGTGCTGGCCATCGCCGGCATCGACCTGAGCCAGGGCTCGGTCGTCGCGCTGACCTCGGTCGTGGGCGCGATGCTCATCACCACCGCGGCGGACCCCTCGGTCCTGTCGAAGGCGCCGATCTGGGGGGTGGTGCTGACCGAGGCGGGCGGCCCGCTCGCCGGGATGACGGGGGGCATCGTCCTTGCCATCCTCGCGATGCTGCTCGTCGCCGTGCTCGTCGGGCTGCTCAACGGGATGGCCGTCGCGGCGCTCAACATGCCCGCTTTCATGGTGACGCTGGTCAGCATGATCACGATCAGCGCCTTCGCGATCTGGCTCACCCAATCCGAGAACATCGCGAAGCTGCCCGACGCATACGTGCAGCTCGGCAAGGGCGACGTGGTGTCGGTCTATATCGGCGAGAAGGCACAATCGCAGATCCCGCGGCGCGAGATCTACTCCTTCGTGACCTACCCGATGGTCATCGCACTCGCCGTCGCCGTCGCGGCGCATGTCATCCTCAACGCCACGGTGTTCGGGCGCTGGGTCCTGTCCACCGGCCTGAACCGGAAGGCCGCCGAAATCTCGGGCGTGCCGGTGCGGCGCGTGATCGTCGCCGTCTACGTGATCTCGGCCATCTGCGCGGCGATCGGCGCACTCCTCTACTCGGCGCGGCTCGAGGCGGGGCGGCCGACGCTGGGCGAGGGGACGTTCCTCCTCGACGTGATCGGCGCCGCGGTGATCGGCGGGACGAGCCTGTTCGGCGGCAAGGCCAAGATCGTCTGGACCTTCTTCGGTGTCCTGTTCTTCGTGCTTCTGTCGAACACGCTGAACCTGATGAACCTGTCGTCCTTCCATGTGGACATGGTGAAGGGCGGCGTGATCCTCGGCGCGGCGCTGCTCGACGTGCTCAGGACGCGGCTCGTGCGAGAGCGGCGGCGATGACGGACCTCCTCACGCTCCAGGGCCTCACCAAGGCGTGGTCCGGCGTGCCGGCGGTGTCCGACCTGACCCTGTCGGTGCGCGAGGGGACGTGCCTCGGCGTCATCGGGCAGAACGGCGCGGGCAAGTCCACGCTGATGAACATGATAGGGGGGATCGTGTCTCCGACGGGCGGCAACATGCTCTGGCAGGGCCAGCCCTACCGGCCCGCCACCGCCGCCGATGCCGCCGCTGCGGGGATCGCCTTCATCCATCAGGAGTTGAACCTCTTCAGCAACCTGTCGGTGGCCGAGAACCTCTACATCGACGGCTTTCCGCGCCGCTTCGGGCTGATCGACTGGCGCGCGGTAGAGGCGCGGACGCGACAGGTCCTCGGCCGCCTGTCGCTGTCCGTCGATCCGCGGACCGGGGTCGGCACGCTGTCGCCGGGAGAGCGGCAACTGGTCGAGATCGCGAAGGCGCTGCACAACGAGGCCCGGCTGATGATCTTCGACGAACCAACGACCTCCCTCACCGCGCGCGAGACGGAGCGGCTGTTCGACACCATCGCGGCGCTGCGCGCGGAAGGCCGGACGATCGTCTACATCTCCCACATCCTGGCCGATGTGCGGCGGCTTTCGGACGAGATCGCCGTCCTGCGGGACGGGCGGCTCGTCGACCAGGGGCCGGCGGCCGATTTCCCGATCACGCGGATGATCCGCTCGATGATCGGGCGTGACCTCGGCGGCCTCTACCCGCCCCGGAGCGCGCCGCGGGGGCAGCGGCGGCCGGTGCTGGAGGTGGCGGGCCTGTCGCAGCCCGGCGTGGTGGAGAACGTCTCGCTCACCCTCCGCGAGGGCGAGGTGCTGGGGCTGTTCGGCCTCATGGGGTCGGGACGCAGCGAGCTTGCGCGCATCCTCTTCGGGCTCGACCCCCATGCCGAGGGGCGCATCGCGCTCGACGGGCGGCCGCTCCGCGGCGGGCCGGCTGCGCGCATCGCGGCGGGCATGGCTTTCGTCACTGAGAACCGGCGCGAGGAGGGCCTGATGCTCGATGCGCCCATTGCCGACAACCTAGCGCTGGTGTCGCTGCGCGACTTCGGGCGGCGTCCGCTGGGTATGGTCGACGCCGCGTCTCTGCGCGCGCGGACCGAAGCCACGCGGGACGAGCTTGACGTGAAGGCGGGCAACATCCACAGCCAGCCGGTCAAGGCGCTGTCGGGCGGCAACCAGCAGAAGGTGGTGATCGGCAAGTGGCAGATGGGCCGCCCGCGGCTCTTCATCCTCGACGAGCCCACGCGCGGGGTGGACGTGGGCGCCAAGTACGAGATCTACGGCCTGATCGACCGTCTCGCCGCAGAGGGCGGCGCCGTGCTGATGATCTCCTCCGAGCTCGAGGAGCTCATCGGCGTGGCCGACCGCATCCTCGTGATGAGCCGGGGCGAGGTCGTGGGCGGGCTCGACCGGCCGGACTTCTCCGAAGAACGCATCCTGTCGCTCGCCTTTCGGGAGGCCGTCGCATGAAGAGTGCCGTCGACCGCGCGTTCGACCGCGCCGTCCGCCATGCGACCTACCTGATCTTCGGGGCGGTGCTGCTGTGGTTCGGGCTTCAGGCGCCGATGTTCCTGATGCCCGAAAGCCTCGCCAACATCGTCAAGCAGTCGTCCTTCATCGGGATCGCGGCGCTCGGCATGACTTTCGTGCTGCTGACGGGGGGGATCGACCTCTCGGTCGGCGCGGTCATGTTCCTCGCGCCCCTGATCGCCGGGATCGCGATGCGCGCGTTCGATCTGCCCGTGCCCGCGGGCTTTGGCATCGCCCTGCTGGCGGGCGTCGCGATGGGGGCGATCAACGCCTTCTTCATCGGCGTGCTGAAGGTCATCCCCTTCATCGTCACGCTGGCCACGCTGTTCCTGTTCCGCGGCTTCGGCACCTGGCTGACCAGTTCGACACAGTTCGACTTCCCGGCCGAGATGCGGGCCTTCGGCCTGTCGAGCCTTCTCGGCGTGCCCACGCCCATCATTGTCTTCGCCGTCTTCGCGGCGGCGGCGCATGTGGTGCTTGCCCACACCACCTTCGGCCGGCAGGTCTATGCCTTCGGCAACGACCCGGAGGCCGCGCGAAAGTCCGGCGTGAACACCGGCTGGGTGCAGGCGCGGGTATACGTGATCTCGTCGGCCTGCGCGGCCGCGGCCGGGTTCGTCCTGATCGCGCAGATCGGGC
Organism: uncultured Rhodobacterales bacterium; assembly: GCA_964645155.1. GTDB lineage: Bacteria > Pseudomonadota > Alphaproteobacteria > Rhodobacterales > Rhodobacteraceae > CAZYBG01. The sequence continues at coordinate 18,678 of CAZYBG010000010.1, forward strand.
GGCTCGACGTGGCATTCGGCGAGGGCCGCGAGTTCGACGTGATCGCCGCCGCGGTGCTCGGCGGGGCGAGCCTGATGGGCGGCACGGGCACGGCCTTCGGCGCGGTCATCGGCGCGACGCTGATCCAGACGGTGAAGCTCGGACTCGTGTTCACGGGCGTGAACCTCTATCTCCAGCCGATCCTCCTCGGCGCGATCATCTTCCTCGCGGTGCTGGCGGACGGGCTGCGCGGGCAGCGCCTGAGGTCCCGGCTCAGGCGGACTATCCGTCCGATCGGGGCCCGGGGGTGACCTTCGGCGAAAGGTTTGACTGACAAGGGCATTTACCGGAAACAGATCGGAACGCAGGAACCGAAGCGACGCGACCCGCGCAACGGAAGGAGCAAGCGGATGCTCAGGGGCACGCCGATCCAGAAGCGCAAGCTCGCCGACGATGTCCGCGAGCGGCTGATGGAGATGATCGAATCCGGCGAACTCGGGCCAGGTGACGTCCTGCCGTCGGAGCGGGAGCTGATGGAGGGGCTCGGCGTCGGCCGCCCCGCGATCCGCGAGGCGATGCAGGCGCTGGAACGGGCGGGGCTGATCCAGATCCGCCATGGCGAGCGGGCGCGGGTGGCAGAACCGTCGATGCGGCGGATGATCGACCAGGTGTCCGACTCCATCAAGCATCTGCTCGTCCACTCGGCGGCGAGCCTCGAGAACCTCAAGGATGCGCGGCTGACCTTCGAGCTCGAGATGTCGCGCCGCGCGGCCGAACGGCACGGGCCTGCCGACATCGAGATGCTGACCCGCACCGTCGACGAGCAGGAGGCGAACTTCGGCAAGAGCGCGGCCTTCCGGCTGCTCGACGGCCGCTTCCACCGGGAGATCGCGGCGCTGAGCGGCAACCCGATCTGGCCTGCCCTGTCGGACGCGCTGTTCCGCTGGCTGAACGACTTCCACGTCGATCTGGTGTCGGTGCCGGGAAAGGAGCGGCTGACGGTGGCCGAGCACCGGGGGATCATCGAGGCGATCGCCACGGGCGACCCCGACGCGGCCGCCACGGCGATGCGCAACCACCTCACGCGGGCCAGCGACCTCTACCGCAAGCCCGAGGGCGATCGTACCTAGCGGTCATCGCGGCCCCCCGCCCGCGCGGATCCAGCCGAAGTAGTCGTCGGACCCCATCTGCCCCCCCTTCAGCGCGATCTGGAGCCCGTCATGCGGACCGGGCCCGAACGCCTCGCAGAGCGCCGCGCCGGGAATCGTCGGGGCCAGCGCCACCAGCGCCTTGAGCCCCAGCTGCCGCATCCCGTGGCCCGAGGTGTCGCCGCCCGAGATCACCGCCCGCCGCAGCCCGCTACCGCGCAGCACCGCGTCGAGGATCCTGCCAAGCGCCTCGCCGATCCTGCGGTTCGCCGCCCCGGGCGACAGGCGGCTCTCCGACAGGGCCGCGCGGAACCTTGCGACGGAAGGGTCGCCGTGACCCGCGGCGGAGTGGACGAGCGGGCTCGCACCCCGTGCCGCGGCCTCGCCCGCCGCCGCGACGAGCCTCGCCTCCTCGGCGGCGAGGCCGGCGTCGCTGCCGCAGACGGTGGCCGGGTCGAACGGCAACAGGGCGAAGCCATGCCCGGCCGCCCAGGCAAGCTGCCGCGCCGTCACCGCCGAGACCGAGCCCGAAACCGCCGCGATCCGCTCCACTGGCCCGGCCGAACGCGGCGGTGGCGGTGGCGGGAGAAGGCCGTTCGCCTGCCAGTGGCGGACCAGCGCGTATTCGACGCCCTGACTGCCGACGACGAGGCCCGTCTGTGCCCGGTCCTCCCAAAGAAGCCGCCCGGCCGCCGCTTCGGACGCAGCGTCGGCGCAGTCGATCGACACGACCCTCGCGCCCTCGGCAATCGCTGCGGTCAGGCGCGCCCGGCAGTCGCCCGCCAGCGCCTCGAGGTCGATCAGTGCGCCGGGCAGGTCGGTCTGTGCAGCAAGGTGCCGGAGGAGGTCGGACTCGGTCATCGGCGTCACCGGGTGATGCGCCATGACCGGGTGCCGGTCGAGCCGGAAGACCCCTTCGGGCGCGCCGGCGAACAGGTGCCCGTAGACCTGGTAGCGCCGGACCGCCGGCGCGGCCGTCAGCATCGGCACGGCCCGCGCGGGACGGACGCCGAGCGCCAGCTCGATCGCGCGGCCGATGCTGCCGACATGCGGCGCAGAATCGAAGGTGGAGCAGATCTTGTAGTGCAGGAGCGGCGCGCCGAGGGCGTCGAGCCAGCGCAGAAGGGGCGGGAGTTCCGCCGCCATCCAGTCGGGCCCGTGACTGCGGGCCGTGGTGGCGAGGCCGATCCCGCCCGCGCCGGCGAAGCGCGCGAGGAGCGCGGCGTCCGGGATCTCGGTGAAGAGGACGGACGGCAGGCCTGCGAAGGCCAGGACTTCCATCACGGCGGCGGAGCCGGTGAAGTCGTCGCCGAGCCAGGTGATCCGGGGCGTCTCCGTCGTCGCCGTCATCGTGGTCGCGCCGCCGATTGACTTGTTGGTATGCCCAGTATCAGATAATACCAGCAGGGCTGCGGAGGAAAGTCCCGAGATGACGAAGATCGCCCTGGTCGGGGCGGGCAGCACGACCGGTGCAGGCCGCGCTCCTCGCTGTCCTGTGGGGGGCGATGGACGACTGCATGGCACAGGGCGGCATGGGCCGGGACTGCGCAGGCGACGTCTTCTGCGGCCAATCGAACATCCTCGCAGCGGCCCTCTCCGAGGAGCGGAGATACGTCTCCGCGGACACCTGCAGCACGGCGAGGGAGTTCGGCAAGCCCTGCTCACGATGGCAGACCGGGCGCGCGTGTTGGATATGGACGGGATCAGCGCCTCGATGCGCCGCACCACCTGACCTGCCCCCGGGCACCGGCAGCAAGGGACAAGACGGCATGGCAAAGCTCACGGACGGACGGCTGGCGGGCGAGATCCGGGACGGGGCGCTGGGGGCGGTGACCTTCGATGCGGTCGAGGTGCTGCGGGGCCTCACCTACCCCGTCCGGAACGCGGACTGGGGCACCCACCTGACCCGGACCGAGGCGGAGGAGACGGGCGAGACGCAGTATCTTCGCCGTTTCGCCGACGTGGGAGGTACCTTCGCGGGCGAGTTCCGGGCGCAGATCGCGGACGGCCGGCTCACGGCGGAGGTCGCCTTCACCTTCCACCGGGCGGCGCGGGTGAACCGGGCCGGCTTCACGCTTCTCCATCCGATCCGCGGCGTCGCGGGCGCGGCGCTCGCGATCCGCCATCCCGACGGCCGCGTGACCGAAACGGCATTCCCCGCGCTGATCAGCCCGTCGCAGCCTGCCCGGGACATCGCCGGGATGGGCCACAGCGTCGGCGGCGTCGCGGTCGAGATCGCGATGGAGGGGGACGTCTTCGAGATGGAGGACCAGAGGAACTGGTCGGACGCCTCGTTCAAGACCTACTGCCGCCCGCTGGCGCTCCCCCGCCCCTACGACGTCGCCGCGGGAGAGACGATCCGGCAGCGGATCGTGCTGACGGCGCGCGCCGACGGTGCCGTTACCCGGCCGGACGGGTCGGCCGGGCCGGTGACCGCCCGGCTGCCGCAGGTGATGCTGGCGCACGAGACGGGGCGGTCGACGGTCGCGGCCTTGGCGGGTTTTCCCGGCGTGCCCGTGCTGTTCCGCCTGACGCCCGAGACGCCTCAGGACGACCTGCGGGCTGTCGCGGGTCGGCCAGGCACCGCGCTCGAGATCGTCTTCGACGACCTGACGGGGCTCCAGGCGCTTGTCACACGCGCCCGGGCTGCCGGCCTTGTGCCGGTGCGCGTCGCCGCCCTGCCCCGAGGCTATCTCAAGAGCCACCAGCCCGAGGGGCCGTGGCCCGCGGGCCCCACGCCGGCGGACGTGCTCGCGCCGCTTCGCGCCGGGTTTCCGGAAGCCGCCGTGGGCGGCGGGAGCCTCACGAACTTCACCGAACTCAACCGATGCCGCCCCGACCCGGCCAAGGTCGACTTCGTGACGTTCGGCAACACCGCCATCGTGCATGCGGCCGACGACCTGTCGGTCTGGCAGACGCTGGAGGCGCTGCCCGACATCTTCGCCACGGCGACCGACATCGCCGCCGCGAGGCCGCTGCACCTCGGGCTGCTGTCCATCGGGATGCGCTCCAATCCCTACGGCGCGGACGTGGCTCCGAACCCGGACGGCAGGCGCCTGCCGATGGCGATGGATGACCCGCGGCAGGGAACCGGCTTTGCGGCCGCCTACGCTGTGGCCGTCCTCGCCCGAGCCGCGGCGGCGGGGGTGGAGAGCCTCGCGCTCGCCATGCCAGACGGGCCGCTCGGCGCCCGCGGGCCGCTCGGCGACGTGATCCGGGCCGCCGCCGTGCTGGCGCGGCGCGAGGTGCGGATCCGCGAGGCGGAGGGCGTGGTCGTCATCGAGGCGGGCGAAGCCGCACTTGCCGCCAACGTCAGCGGCCGGCGCGTCGCGCCGCCGCTGCCCGGCCTGCCGCCGATGGAGCCCGAAAGCGCCGCCATGCGCATCGCGAAGGAGACGCCATGACCGCCCGGTTCGAGGCCGACTACGTTCTTGAAACCGCCCTCGCGCCCGAGAAGGCCGCCGCCACCCTAGCGGGCGAGCAGTCCTCGGGCACGTTCATGGCGGTGCCGGGCGAGACCGAGGCGCTGAAGGCCCGCTCCGCCGCGCGGGCGGAGCGGATCGAGGACCTCGGGCCCGTCGGTGGCCCCGCCCTTCCCGGTGCGGCGAAGCCCGGTGCGCAGCACCGTCGCGTGCGGGTCACGCTGTCGTGGCCGCTCGCCAATACCGGGCCGAGCCTGCCCAACATCCTCGCCACCGTCGCGGGGAACCTCTTCGAGCTGAACTGCGTGGCGGGGCTGCGGCTGACCGCCCTGCGCTTCCCGCCCGAAATGGTCGAGGCCAGTCCGGGGCCGGCCTTCGGGATCGCGGGCACCCGGCGGCTTGCCGGCGTGACCGGGCGGCCGCTGATCGGGACCATCGTCAAGCCCTCCATCGGCCTGTCGGCGGACGAGACGGCGGCGATGGTGGCGACGCTCTGCGAGGCGGGGATCGACTTCATCAAGGACGACGAGCTTCAGGCCGATGGCGCGGTGTGCCCCTTCGACGAGCGGGTTAGGGCCGTGATGCGGGTGATCAACGCCCATTCCGACCGCAGGGGCAAGAAGGTCATGTACGCCTTCAACCTCACCGGCGAGGTGGACGAGATGCGCCGCCGGCACGACCTCGTCGCCGCCGAGGGCGGAACCTGCGTCATGGCGAGCGCCAACTCTCTGGGGCTGACCGGGCTCCTCGCGCTCCGGCGGCATTCGGCGCTGCCGATCCACCTGCACCGCAACGGCTGGGGCTACCTGTCGCGGCATCCCTCGCTCGGGTTCGACTATGCCGCATGGTCGGCGCTGTGGCGCCTCGCGGGGGCTGACCACATGCATGTGAACGGCCTCAGGAACAAGTTCTGCGAACCGGACGACAGCGTGATCGCTTCGGCGCGCTCGCTTCTGACGCCGATGACACGCGAACGCCCGGCAGTGATCATGCCCGTCTTCTCCTCGGGCCAGTCGGCGCTTCAGGTCCACGACACCTGGGCCGCCCTGCGCACGCCGGACCTGATCTTTGCCGCGGGCGGCGGGATCATGGCCCATCGGGACGGCCCCGCCGCCGGGGTGCGGTCGCTCCGCGACGCATGGGACGCGGCGATGCAGGGCGTTCCGCTGGAGGTGGCCGCGAAGGCCAGCCCGGCGCTCGCCGCGGCCGTCTCGACCTTCGGCTAGGCACCGGCAGGCGACGCCCGCCGCCGCGCCGGCCCGCGGGCGGCCACTGCGAGCACGAGGATCACCACGAAGCCCTGCACGAGGTCCTGCGTCCCGCGCGGAAGGCTCAGGATCTGCATGATCGTGACCATCAGGATCAGGAGGATCGCCGCGAACCACGTGCCGACAGCCGTTCCATGGCCGCCGGCGATCAGCGTTCCGCCCAGCACCACCGCAGCCACCGACTGCAGGAGGTAGGGCTGCCCGATCTCGAGGAAGGCCCCGCCGACATAGGCGCCGAGTACGAGCCCCGTGAGCGCGGCGAGCATGCCGCTTGCGATGAAGCCGGTGGTCAGGACGGCGTTGACCGGCACGCCCGCCAGCCGCGCCGCGGCGCGGCTCTGACCGATGGCAGACAGCCGGCGGCCGTAGACCGTGTGGCGCAGCAGCAGCGCCACGGCTATCACCAGCGCCAGCGTGACGATCGCGAAGACCGGCACGCCGCCGACCTTGCCGGACGCGAGCCACCTGAGCCCCGGCGCCACCGCGCGCGGCCCGAAGTTCGCGGCATTTGTCATGAGCGCAGCCGAGGCGAGGACGTAGCCGCTGGCGAGCGTGGCGATGATCGCGGGAATGCGCAGCCGGATCACGAGGGCCGCGTTCACCAGCCCGACCCCAGCCCCGAGCCCGATTGCGGCGAGCACGCCGAGCCAGATCCGCCCGTCCTGCCCCTGGACGACCACCAGGGCGAGGAACGCACCCTGCGTCAGCACGCCCGCAACCGACAGGTCGATGTTGCCCCGCCCCGTGGTCACGACCAGCATCTGGCCGAGCGCCACGCAGGTCAGGAACGAGGCGGAGAGGACGATGCCGGACAGCGAGGAGAGGCTCCACCGCCCGGAAACCCCCGAAAGCACGGCCCACAGGATGGCGACGGCGAGCGCCGCCCAGATCCAGCGGTTCGTCTGCGCGAAGTCCTGGATCGCCCTCATCGGCCGTCCTCGGCCCGGGCGGACAGGCTGCGCACCGCGAGGATGGCGAGGAGGAGGAGGCCCTGCGTCGCCGGGTTCAGGTTGGACGGGATGCTGAGCATGCCGAGGAGGGCGCCTATCAGCGTAAGGGTGACGGCACCGACGACGGCGCCGAGCGGAGAGATCACCCCGCCGATCAGCGCCGCGCCGCCCATCACCACGGCTGCCACCGAGATCAGCGTGTAGGACGTGCCCGAATTGATGTCCGAGGCCGAGTTCATGGCGGTCAGCACCAGCCCCGCCACGGCCAGAAAGCCCCCGGCGATGGCGTAGCGGAGAACGGCGCAGCGCACCGGCGACCAACCGCTCTGCACCATCGCCTGCGGGTTGTTGCCGAAGCCCCGGAGCGCTACGCCGACCGGCGTGCGGTTGATCCAGATCGCGACCGCCGCGAAGAGGCAGACGAGCAGGATCGACGTGGGAACTCCCGAGATGCGCCACCGGACGAGCGTTTGCGTCCAGGCCGCAGCCGACCCGCCGGGCGTAGGCTGGATCGACAGGCCGACGCCCAGCCAGATGAACGACGCGCCGAGCGTCACCACGATGGCCGGGATCTGGCGCCACTGGATCAGGGCGCCCATCCCGGCATAGCCGACGAGCGCCAGGGCGATGCAGGCGAGGCCGAGCGCGGTGTTCCCCGGCAGCAGGGTCGCGGCGAGGACCGAGACGAGGGCCGCGAAGGCGCCCGCGCCGAGGTCGATCTCGGACCCGCCGACGATGAACATCTGCGCAAGCGCGATGAGCACGAGCGCCACGGCGGGCTTCAGCAGGAGCTCGAGCCCGAAGGCGCTGGCGGCAATGGGGTTGGCGTTGAACATCAGGGCGAGGACGACCGCGAGGCTCAGGTACGGAAGGAGCACGGAGGCCACCCGAACGGCGCTCAGCGCCCTGTCGCCCGCCTCCTCGGCCAGCCGGGGCGGCGCGCGGAAGGCGGCCTCGAGGACAGCGGGCGCGGTGATCGCGCCGCCCGACAGGTCGGCTGCGATCCGGCCGCCGGCGAAGACCAGCGCGCGATGGGCATGGTCGAGCTCGGCGTCCTCGGTCGTGTACCAGACGATGGTCCGGCCCTCGGCCGACAGGTCGTGCAGCAGGCGGTAGAAGTCCTGCTTGGTCGCGACGTCGACGCCTCGCGTCGGATCGTCGAGCAGGATGATCGGCGCATCGCCGACGAGCGCGCGCGCCACCAGCGCCTTCTGCTGGTTCCCCCCGCTCAGTTCGCCGATCGGCGAATCCAGTCGGGCCGGGTCGAGCCGCAGACGCCCGGCCGGCTCCAGCGCCGCCGCCCGGTCCGCCACACGGTCCACGCGCGAGAGGCCGGGCCGCCCCGCCCACCGCCCGACCGCGATATTCGACAGGACGTCCCACAGCGGGAAGACCCCCTCTTTCTGCCGGTCGCCGGCGACGAAGGCCGCCCGCGCCTGCCGCGCCGTCCCCTCCGCGCCGCGGAACAGCGCGTGGAGGAAGGCGTGCTGCCCGCTGCCCTCGAGCCCGGCGAGGGCCACGATCTCGCCGGCGTGGAGGCCGAGCTCCCCGTCGGACCAGGGCGGGCCCACCCGCATCAGCGGTGCGCCGCGCGATGCCGCGGCGGCCGCCGCGGCCCGTCCTGCGCACGTGTCCTCATCGCGCCCGCCCATCAGGTCGATGAGATGCGCGACCGAGGTCTCGCCGACCCGTCCGCGCCAGACGAGCCGCCCGTTGCGCAGGAGCGCGACGGCCGTCGCGATCTCGGTGATCTCCTTGAGCTTGTGGCTGATGTAGATGAAGGCCAGTCCCGCCACCGCCTGCGCGTGGACGAACGAGATCAGCTGGCCCGCGCGCCGGGCCGAGAGCGATGAGGTAGGTTCGTCGAGGATGATGAGCCGGACACCCGGGGTTGCCGCCGCGCGGGCGATCTCGACCATCTGCCGTTCGCCGAGGGTGAGGCTGCCGACCTCGGCGTTCACGGCGATCCCGTGCTCGGGGAAGACCGCGTCGAGCGCCGCCAGCGCGCGGGTCCGATACGGCCCGCGCCAGCCGGGCAGCGGCCGCGACATGTCCGGCGCCTCGACGAAGAAGTTCTCGGCCACCGTCAGGTTGGTGCAGAGCGACAGGTCCTGGTGCACCATGCGGATCCCGTGCGCCTGCGCCGCAGCGGCCGTATGGCCGGCGCGGGCCGCCTGCCCGTCGATCAGGATCTCGCCCGCCGTTGCAGGCACGACGCCGCAGAGCACCTTCATCAGCGTCGACTTGCCCGCGCCGTTGCCGCCGACGAGGCCGATCACCTCTCCCGGCCGGATGTCGAGGTCGACGCCGTCGGTCGCCAGCGTCGCGTCGTAGCTCTTGGTGATGCGGCGAAGGGCGACGAGGGGCGCCGCGGGCGTCGTGGTCTCGGCGGCGACGTTCATCGGCGGGACGCGGTCCTTCGGGGGCGCCGGACGCCCGAGGCAGGGGACGGGCGGCCGGCGGGGCCGCCCGCAGGGCTTCAGTTGCTCAGCAGGTTCTCCTGCACCCACTCGAGCGAGTAGCTCGGGCTGATGATCATGCCGGAGGGCAGGTCAGCGTAGTCCTGCAGGTTCGCTGCGTCCACGGTCGCCACGGGCATGATCATCTCGCGCGGCGGTTCGGCGCCCCCAAGCATCGCAGCGGCAAGCCACAGCACGGCACCGCCGATGCCCGGCGTCGTGTTCATCGACACGGTCTGGTAGCCGTTCTTCGCGTTCTGCTCGGCCCACCACTTCACGAAGTCGGTGCCGCCGCCGCCCTCGATCACCGGCATCTTCTCGGCGTAGGGACCGCCGTACTGGAGGAATGCCTGCGCGATGCCCATGTCGTCGCTGCCGCCCTGCGCCAGCACGACATCGACCTGTGGCAGGCTCGGCAGCACGTTGGCGATGGCACTCTGCGCGATGGCCGCGGTGGCCTGACCGTAAACCTCGGCCACGACCGTGACGTCGGGATAGTCCTTCAGCACCTCCATCTGCGCCTCGTACATCGCCGCGTCAGGCGCGGACCCCGCCACACCGCGGACGACGATGGCGTTGCCCTTGCCGCCGACCAGGTCGAGCGCGGCGCGCGCCTGGGTCTGCTTGTAGCCCTTGAAGTCGAAGTTGAGCTGGTAGTTGCAGGGCTCCGAGGCCACCGAGTCGAAACTGATGACCGTGATGCCGGCGGCGCAGGCTTCGCCGATCACGCCATTGAGCGCCGTTTCCGAAGCCGCGTTGATCGCGATGACGTCCACGCCCCGGAGGATCAGTTCGGCCATATGGGCCTGCTGCTGCACGACCGAACCGTCGCCGTTCATCACGATATACTCGCCGATCAGGCCCTCGGCCTTGGCCTCCTCCGCAGCCTCCTCGAAGGCGGTTACCATCTGCTGGCGCCAGGTGTTTCCGAAGAACGAGTTCGACAGGGCCACCACCGGCCCGTCCTGTGCCGAGGCCGGTGCCGTCAGAGCCAGGCCGGCCCCGAGTCCCGCGGCGAGCGCCACCGTCTTCAGGGTTCTATTCCACGACATTCCTGTCCTCCCTTGAGTTCATCCCCGCCCCCGAAGGACGGCGGACCGGCCATGAGCATATCATACCATTACATCATGTGAAGTCGCTCGCGGCGCTGGTGCATGGCTCTGCAAGACCGGCCCGGAATCTGCCCGCCCCCGCGCCGTTCGAGAATGACGTCCGGCGCGCCCCCGCTGCGGCCGGTTGGGCGCGGCGCGGCGTCGTCCTGACGATGTCGGGCGCGGGACGAGGTCGCGCGGCGCGCCCGGTCGGGGCGCGTCCAGTCGGTGCGGACGTTACGAGACCAAGCCAGCTGCTCCGCGATGCAGGCGGGTGCGCCCTCGGGACCGGCGCTGAATCGGGGGGTGGCAAATGCCGGCCGTGCTCCGACTTCCCGTACCAAGCCCGTGGGTCAGCGACGGTGCAGATCAGCCAGCGCACTGGAAGGACTGGCGGACCCGGAGCGATTCGAACGCCCGACCCCCAGATTCGTAGTCTGGTGCTCTATCCAGCTGAGCTACGGGTCCGTGCGGGCGGGATGTAGCGGCAGCCGAATAGTGTTGCAAGCGCGAATCATTCTGCCGCTTCGCCCAGCGCGACCACCGACTTGGGCAGGCGGATCACGAATTCCGTTCCGTCCTTGCCGGAGCGGACCAGATCGAGGCGGCCGCCATGGCCGCGCACCAGTTCGGCCGCGATGGCAAGCCCGAGCCCCGATCCGCCCTTCCGCGTGCCGCCGGAAAACGGCTGGAACAGGTGCTCGCGCGCCTTCGGCGGAAGCCCCGGGCCGGTATCGACCACGGCGATGGACCAGGTTGCGTCGTCCTCGTCCGCCCGCACCGCGATCTCGCCCGCACCACCGGTCGCCTCGATGGCCTGGCGGGCGTTGCGGACAAGGTTGGCCAGAACCCGGTAGAGTTGCTCGGCATCGGCACGCAGGGTCATGCCGCCGGGCACGTCCTCGGCAAAGCTCACCTCGGCATCGCCGGCGGCCAGCCGCTCGCTGTCGAGCACGTCGCTCACCAGTTGCGCGAGGCGGACGCGGTCGAGTGCGGGCGGCGGTTCCTCGGCCTTGCCGAAGGTGAGCGTCGCCTCGCACAGGTTCACCGCCCGGGCGATCGACCCGACGAGTTTCGGGGCGGCGCGCTTCACGATCGGGTCCTCGCTCTGCTCCATCCGGTCGGCGAAGAGCTGCGCCGAGGTCAGGATGTTGCGCAGGTCGTGGCTGATCTTGGCGACCGCCTGGCCGAGCTGGGCCAGCCGCTCCTTCTGCCGGAGCGAGCCGGTCAGTTGCGTCTGCATCTTGCGCAGCGCCTCCTCGGCCTCCCGCAGCTCCAGCACCCCGGCCGTCGGCGCGATGATCCGCCGGGCGTCCTCGGGCGCTTCGGCATAGCTCTGCATGTGGGTCACGACACGGCGGATCGGCATCACGAGGAAATGCCGCACGGCGAGAAACAGCAGGCCCGCCGTCACCGCCGAGATCACCGCCGAAAGGACGAGGATGCGCAGGCCGTAGTCGATCATGGCCGCGCGCAGCGGCTGGCTCGCCATCGTCACCTCGATCAGGAGGCCGGCGGCGCGCACCGGCTCGCCGATCACGCGGATGACGTGGTCTTCAGTCCGCCAGAGCCCGAGCATCGCGTCGCGGATCAGCTCCCACGCCGAAGGGTCGCGCAGATCGAAGGTCGCCTCGATCGGCGCCGGGATCGGCGAGGACAGCATCAGCTCGCGCGCCTCGTCGCGCCGCAGCACGATGTTGAAGACCTCGGCGTTCTCAAGAAGCTCGGCCTCGAGCGCGGGCGAGATCATGTCCTCGGCGGCGATCTGGCTCAGCGCCGCGATCTGCGACCGCTCGAGGCGCGACAGCAGGTAGTCCTGCCGGAAGCGCGCCACCGAGGGGACGAAGATGAGTACCTCGGCCAGCATCACGAAGATGACGGTGAGGATCAGGAGCCGGCCGGAGAGCGTCTTGAAGAACATCGTTGCCCCTCGCGCCCGGCCGGCTGTCAGGGAATGGTCCGCTGCACAAATCCGACGACGCGCTTGACCCAAGGACTATCAAAGAGCCTGGGGGAAAAATAGGCGCCGGCCGCCCGTTTGTTAACCTCGTTCAGCGTCGGGTATGGCAGGACGGTGTTGGCGATCGCCGTCATCTTCAGCCGATTGGCGATGGCCATTGCCCAGAGGGCGATCAGCTCGCCGGCCTGCGCGCCAACGATCGAGGCGCCGACCGGGCGCCCCCCGACCACCATCACCTTGAGAAGGCCGGTCGTCCTGCCTTCCGCGACGGCGCGGTCGTTCTCGTGGTAGTGCCACTGCACGACGGTCAGCGCCGAGCCGTGCTTGTTCCTCGCCTCGGCCTCGGTGAGGCCGACCTGCGCGAGTTCGGGATCGGTGTAGGTGGCCCAGGGAATGTGGGTTGCCTTGGCCTTCGCGGGCAGGCCGAACAGCATGGAGCGGACGACGACGCCGGCATGGTAGCCCGCGACATGGGTGAACTGGAGGCCGCCGGCCGCGTCGCCGACGGCATAGACCCTGCGGTTTGTCGTCGACCTGAGGTCGTCGCCGACCTTCACGCCGCGCCGGTCGTGGGCGACGCCCGCCCTGTCGAGATCGAGCCGGTCGAGGTTCACCTTGCGGCCGACGGCGACGAGGAGATGGCTGCCCTCGAACACCCTGCCGTCCTTTGTCCTGACGCGGATCGCGCCGGCTTGGCCGGTGATCTCCTCGGCCAGCGCGTCCTCGGCGATCTCGACGCCCTCCTCGCGCAGCCTGTCAAGGACGATCGCCGCCAGTTCCGGGTCGTCCTTGGCCATCGCCTTCGCGCCCTCGATCACCGTCACGCGGCAGCCGAGGCGAAGATGCGCCTGCGCCATCTCCATGCCGATGGGGCCGCCGCCGATGATCAGCAGGTGGTCGGGGCGCTCGCGCAGGTCGAAGATCGTCTCGTTGGTGTGGTACGGCACCGCATCGAGGCCGGGGATCGGCGGCACGAGCGGGCCGGAGCCGGTGGCGATCACGAAGCGCCTGGCCGCGATGACCTGATCGCCTGCCTGCAGTTCGGTCGGCGAGATGAACCGGCCCCAGTCGCGGATCACATGGACGCCGAGGCCCTCGAACCGCTCCTGGCTGTCGAGGGGGGCGATGGTGTCAATCACACGGTGCACGTGGTCCTTGGCTTCGGCGTAGCTGACCTGCGGCGCGACCGGGGCGACGCCGTAGGCGCCGCCGCTGCGCATCGCATGCGCGTGCTTGCCGGCCGCGATCAGCGCCTTAGACGGCACGCAGCCGTAGTTCAGGCAGTCGCCCCCCATCTTGTGGCCTTCGACCAGCACCACCCTGGCGCCCATCTGCACCGCGCCGGCGGCAACCGAGAGCCCGCCCGAGCCGGCGCCGATGACGCAGATGTCCGTCGCGATCCGCGCCATCTCAGATGTCCTTCCGGCCGAGGATCCTGAGCAGGATCGGCAGCGCCGCAAGCAGACACAGCGCCAGGATCGGCCCGAGGATCTGCGGCTCGAAGATGATGCCGAGGTCGGGTGTCTCGCCGCGGGCGAAGACCTCGCCCAGCCCCGCGCCCACCCAGGTATAGACGACGGCGCCGGGCACGATGCCGAAGAACGTGGTGAAGACGAACCGCCCGAGCGAGACGCTGACGAGTGCCGGCAGCAGGTTCGCCACGAAGAACGGCACCGCCGGCACGAGGCGCAGCAGGAACAGCACCGAAAGCTCGTTCTCGCGCAGGCCCTCGCGGAGCCGCGCGATACGCCCCTCGGAGGCGTCGAGCCTCGCGGCCAGCCGGTCGCCGAGGCCCCAGCGCGCGGCCAGGAAGATCGCGGTGGCGCCGATCGTCGCGGCGGTCACGTTGAACAACGCGCCGGGGAAGACCCCGAACAGAAAGCCGCCGGTCAGCGTGGCGATCGTGGCGCCGGGAAGCGAGAAGGCGACGATCGCGACATAGACGGCGACAAAGCCAAGCGCGGTCAGCGCGAAGTTCGCGTCGCGGAAGGCGATCAGCCGGTCGCGGTTCTCTGCCAGCGCCTCGAAGGACAGGTAGTCGCGCAGCGTGAAGGCGCCAACCGCGGCGACGATCGCGATCGCGATCAGAGGCAGGCGGCGGGCTAATCCCGGCTTCGTCTCTTGCGTGGTCTCGATCATCGGGGCGCTCCTGCGGCGGCGGTCTGGGCGCAAGATGCGTGCCCGGCCGCCGCCGCGATAGCCCCTTCACGGCCCGTTGATCCGGCGCGAGGCCGCGGCCCGGTTCCGGCACCGGCAGGGGACATGGCTGAAACATTTGCCCTGCCGCGGGGCAGTACGTTTCAGCCTCGGCCGCCGGAAAGGCCGCCGAGGCGCGTTGACTTGCGCGACCCCGCCGCATAAAGGACGGGCTTCCAGGATTTCGGGCCCTCGAATCCCTGCCGGTTCGGGCCCAAGGATGCGGAGTTGGAGCGATGAAGCGCACCTACCAGCCCTCGAACCTCGTGCGGAAGCGCCGCCACGGCTTTCGCGCGCGCATGGCCACCAAAGGTGGTCGCGTCATCCTGAACGCGCGCCGCGCCAAGGGCCGCAAGCGCCTTTCGGCCTGAGACGCCGCAGCGAGATGCCATGACAGCGCCGGACTCCGCCGCGGCAGGCCATGAGGCCGGGGCCACGGGGGCTCCGGTGCGTTTCGTTCTGGTCGGTCTCCGGCGCCGCGCGGACTTTCTGAACTGTGCCCGGGCCGCCCGGCAGGGGCTGCCGGGCTTTCTCCTGCAGGCGCGGCGGCGCGCGGCGGGCGAGGCCGCGACGGCCGACATCCTGCGTGTCGGCTTCACCGCTTCGCGCAAGGTGGGCAACGCGGTGGCGCGGAACCGCGCCAAGCGGCGCCTGCGCGAGGCAGCGCGCCAGGTTCTGCCCGAAGCAGGATCCCCGGGGTGGGACTACGTGCTCGTCGCCCGCCCGGACGCCACCACGAGCCGGCCCTTCGACGCCCTGCTGGACGACCTGCGCGCCGGCCTGCGCAAGGTCCACCGCGCCGGGCGATGACCCCCCTCGCCCACCTCGTCGCGCTGCCGGTCCGGGCCTATCGGTTTCTCCTGTCGCCTTGGGTCGGGCACGGCTGCCGCTATCAGCCCACCTGCTCGGCCTATGCGCTCGAGGCGCTCGAGCGGCACGGCGCGGCCCGTGGCAGCTGGCTCGCCCTGCGCCGGATCCTGCGCTGCCATCCGTGGGGCAGGTCGGGCTACGACCCGGTGCCCGGCGCCGATCCGGCGCATGACCGGGCAGACCGGGGCTGACATCCTCAGGCCAGGGCCGCGATTGCCGCGCGCAGCGTCTCGATGCCGAGACCCTTCTCGGCCGAGGTCAGCATGATCTCTGGGAACGCAGCCGGGTGCCGCCCGAGCGCGGAGCGCACCTGCGCCAGCGTGCGCTCATGCTCGGCCGTGCCGATTTTGTCGGCCTTGGTCAGTACCACCTGGAAGGTGACCGCGGCGCCGTCGAGCAACGCCAGGATCTCCTCGTCAACCGCCTTGATGCCGTGCCGCGCGTCGATCAGCACGAAGGCGCGCCGGAGCGTCGCGCGGCCGGAGAGATAGGCCTTGAGAAGCTGCTGCCACTTGCGCACGACCGCGATAGGCGCCTCGGCGTAGCCATAGCCCGGCAGGTCGACCAGATAGTGGGCGGGGCCGAGGGTGAAGTAGTTGATCTCCTGCGTCCGGCCCGGCGTGTTCGAGGCGCGCGCAAGGTTCTTGCGGCCGGTCAGCGCGTTGATGAGCGTGGACTTGCCGACGTTCGAGCGCCCGGCGAAGCAGACTTCGGCCCGGTCGGCCGGCGGCAGGCCGTCGATCGCGACGACGCCCTTGAGGAACTCCGCCCCGCCGGCAAAAAGCCGGCGCCCGGCTTCGCGCGCGGCATCGCCGGGTTCGGGGGTCAGGGGGAACGGCAGGCTCACCGGAGGTCCACCGCATCGCCCGTCGCGACCCGGCCGCCCGTCACGACCGTGGCGTAGACCCCGAAGTCCTGGTGGCCGTAGCCACCCGCCAGCGCGCCGAGGGTGTCGGCGTCGGCGATGCCTGTCTCGGGGTTCGCCTCGGTCGCCTTGCAGCGCGTGATCGGCGTCTCGATCCTCAGTTCCGCCATGCCGACCCGGATCGTGCGGCCGACAAGATCGAACTCCTCCCAGGGCGCGAGGCCGTCGAGCCAGAGGTTGCCGCGCCAGCGGTGGATCGAAAGCGCGCGGCCGAGCCGCTGTCCGAGGGCGCGGTTCGAGGCGAGATTCAGGACCGAGACGAACGGCTCGGCCACGTCGGTGAAGGCAGACCCGGCCGCGCGCACGATCCGCGACGGCGCGGGGCGGTTGTCGGGCCAGAGCGGCCGCAACCAGCCGATGATCGCTGCGGCGTCGGCCGGGTCGTCGGGGTCGCCCGCGACCTCGCCGGCCGAGGGGTGCGACAGGCGGAGGCGCGGGCCGGACAGATCGGCCTGCACCGCCATCAGGGCGGGGGCCGCCACGCCGCGCAGGAAGTTCTGCTTCGGCGCCCAGCCGCCATCGAGCCGCGCGGCCTCGTGCGCGACGGCCCACACCCGGTCCATCGGCAGCGTCCGGCTGGCGGTCAGGTCGGCATGGCCGATCTCCTCCCGGCCGACCGCCTTGACCGGATGCCTGACGATATGGGCAAGCCGCGCCGTCACTTCTTGCCGGGCTTCTTCGGCTCGGTCGCCGGCTCGCCCTTCTTGCGCAGGAAGCCAGACCGGATGTTGCCGAAGATGTCGGGCCGGTGCCCGTGATTCCACATGATCAGATACTGCTGGACGAAGGTGATGACGTTGTTGGTGATCCAGTAGACGATCAGGCCCGAGGCGAACGAGCCGAGCATGAACATGAAAATCCACGGCATCCAGGCGAAAATCGCCGCCTGCGTGGCGTCGGTGGGCGCCGGGTTCAGCTTCTGCTGCAGCCACATCGAGATGCCGAGAAGGATCGGCAGCACGCCGATGAAGATCAGCGCGAGGAGGCTGCCCGGCTCGGGCGCGGCCCAAGGCAGCAGGCCGAACAGGTTGAAGATCGACGACGGGTCGGGCGCCGAAAGGTCCTGCAGCCAGCCGAAGAACGGCGCGTGGCGCAGCTCGATCGTGACGAAGATCACCTTGTAGAGCGAGAAGAAGATCGGGATCTGCAGGAGGATCGGAAGGCAGCCCGCGGCGGGGTTCACCTTCTCCTTCTTGTAGAGCTCCATCATCTCCTTCTGCAGGCGCATCCGGTCGTCGCCCGCGCGCTCCTTGATCTTCTCCATTTCGGGCTGGAGTTCCTTCATCCGCGCCATCGAGACGTAGGACTTCCGCGCCAGCGGGAAGAGCAGCGCCTTGAGGATGAAGGTCAGCGCGATGATCGCGAGACCCATGTTGCCAATCTGGGCGTTGAGCCAGTGCAGCACCGCGAAGATCGGCTTGGTGAGGTAGAAGAACCAGCCCCAGTCGATCGAGTCGACGAATTTCGGGATGCCGAGGTCGTTCTGGTAGTGCCGGATCGTCGCCCACTCCTTCGCGCCGGCGAAGAGGCGGGTCGAGACCTCGGCCGTGGCGCCGGGCGCGACAGTGACCGCCGGCAGGCGGTACGAGGTGCGGTAGAGGTCGCCCTGCGGCAGGTACTTGGCGACCGCGGTGAAGGGCTGGCCCGAGGGCGGCACGAGGACGGTCTGCCAGTAGTGATCGGTGAAGCCGATCCAGCCCTGCGAGGCGACCTCGGTCACCTCGGACGGCCCGCCCTCCTCGACGACCGGGGGCAGGTCGGCAAGGTCGCCGTAGGTGATCTCGTCGAGCGTGCCATCGGCGACCTGGACGACGCCCTCGTGCAGAATGAAGAAGCCCCGCAGATCACCGGGCAGGCCCTGCCGCTCGACCACGCCGTAGGGATAGATCGACGCGGCGGCCGCGCCGCCGTTCTCGACGGCGTCGGTGACGGTGAAGAGGTAGTCCTCGTCGACCGCGATCGTGCGCCGGAAGACGAGGCCGGCGGGATTGGTCCATTCGAGGACGATCGGCGCGCCGGTGCCGAGAGTGGCGCCGCCAACCTGGGTCCAGACCGTCTCGGGGCCGGGCAGCGCCGCGGGATCGGCGCCCGCCTCGGCCGCCGACCAGCCGAAATAGGCGTACTGCGCGCCCTGGGTTCCCGCCGCCGAGAGCAGCGTGACGTCCGGCGAGCCGTCGTCGATCGTGACCTGATAGTCCTTGAGCGTCAGATCGTCGATCCGCGCGCCGCGGAGCGAGATCGACCCGGCCAGGCGCGGCGTGTCGATCGCCACGCGCGGCGCATCGGCCACGGGATCGGCGCCCGGTTCGGTCGGGGCCACCGAGGGCTCGGCGCCGGTCACGGCGACATCGGGCGCCGTGACCGAGGCCGGGGTCTCGGCGGGCGGCAGCGCGGGTTCCGGAGGGGGGACGAGCCAGAACCAGACCAGGATGACGAGAAAGCTCAGCGCCGTCGCCAGGATGAGGTTCTTGTTCTGGTCGTCCATCTGGGCGAAGTTCCTGCCGGTCTCGCGAAAGTCTGGCAGGTTCAACAATCCGGGGGCCGAAAGGTCAAGGGGAATCCCCGGCTCATGCCGCCGCGGGCAGCCGAACGCCGCGACGGGCGGCGGCGCCGGCCGGGCGACGCGGGCGGCAGCCGCCGGCCGGCGTGCCCTCAGGTCGTCCGCCGCCGCAGCGTCGCGGGCAGGGCCAACTTCCCGGCATGGCGTTCCATCCAGGCGATGGTCTCGGCGAACGGCATCGGGCGGGCGATGCCGAAGCCCTGCACGTGGCCGCAGCCGAGTTCGGCCAGCATCGTATGCTCGCCCACCCGTTCGACGCCCTCGGCCACGGTGTCGACCTCAAGCCGCTGCGCCAGATCGAGGATCGCCGCCACCATCCGCCGGCGGCCGGGATCGCGATCCAGCCCGGCGACGAAGGACCGGTCGATCTTGATCCGACCGATCGCGAACCGCGACACGGCAGCCAGCGAGGCGCTGCCGGTGCCAAAATCGTCGAGGTCGATCGTGCAGCCCAGGCGGGACAGATCGGCGATGGTCCGCCGGACACTATCGTCGCCCGGCCCGGCGACGACGGATTCGAGGACCTCCACCGCCAGACGGTCGGGCGTGAGGTCGAACCGGTCGAGATCCCAGCCGATGCGCTCGGCCAGGCGTGGGTCGCGCAGCTCGTCGGCCGAGAAGTTAATGCCGAGGCGGGGGACGAACAGCCCGGCCCGGGTCCAGTCCCGCATCGCGGTGAAGCCCTGGAACAGCATCGCACGGCCGAGGCGGTCGAGCAGACCGGCCGCCTCGAGTACCGGAAGGAACTGCGCCGGCGCGATGATGCCGCGCTCCGGATGCTCCCAGCGGGCCAGCGCCTCGAACCCCGAGACGGCACCGTCTGCGCAGGCGATCTGGGGCTGGAACCAGGGCCGGATCTCGCCATCCTCGAGGGCGGCGACGACGTCTGCGTCCAGCGCATCGGGCCGTGCGGCGCGGGCCGGCCGTCCGGGCGCATGGGCACGGATCGAGGCCGGACCCGCCAGCCGCGCCTCGGCCAGCGCTGCGGACGCGGCGGCAAGCGCGGCCGCGCCGTTTACTGCGTTCAGCCCGAGGCAGAACCCCACCGACACGGTGGGCTCGACCAGGCCCGAGGCGAGCGGCGCCGGCGTCGCGGCCGCCGCCTGCAGCCGCGCGGCCACCTGCAGGGCGACGTCGATGTCGGCGCGGCGGATCGGGCCGAGGACGACCGCGAAGGCCGCGCCGTCCAGCCGCGCCAGGCGATCGGCACCGCGCAGGGCACCCTGGAGGTGCTGCCCCGTCCGCCGGGCGAACTCCTCGGCGGCGGCGGCCCCGTGCCGGGCGGCGAGCGTCTCGAAACCGTCGATGCCGACGGCCAGCACGATCGTCGACCGGCCGAGCCGCGGCGCCGAAGCGATCGCGCGATCTGCCGCCGCGACAGCCACCTCGACCGGCGGCAGTCCGTCGCCGGTGTCGCGCCCGGCATCCTCGGCCCCGCGTCCGGCGGTGTCCCGCCAGATCAGCGTCGCGCCGAGGAGGAACATCGCCGCGATCGCGGGCAGCGTGCCGCCCCCGGGCGCCGAGAGCGCGAGCAGGAGGGCCGGCAGGAACGGGACGAGTTCCAGGCGACGGAACACCTGCGCGCAGCGGCCGGCGGAACGAAGGATGGTCTGGTGTGACAGCATCGGCAGTGCCCGCGAAGCGCGGCCAAGCCGACCGCCGCAAAAGCCTAGCGCGCGGTCCGTCAGCGCGCGGTTAACGCCGGCGGCACATCGCCCTGCCGCGACAGGCCGGCGAAATCGAACAGCCCGGGGTCGAGGAGATGCGAGGCGCGCGCGTTCATCAGGGCGCGGAACATGACCTGCCGCCGGCCGGGGCTGCGCCGCTCCCACTCGTCGAGGATCGCCTTGACCTGCTGGCGCTGCAGCCCGTCCTGCGAGCCGCAGAGATCGCAGGGGATGATCGGGTAGTTCATCGCCCGGGCGAAGCGGTCGCAATCGGCCTCTGCCACGAAGGCGAGCGGCCGGTAGACGAAGAGATCGCCCTCCTCGTTCACGAGCTTGGGCGGCATCGTGGCGAGCCGCCCGCCGTGGAAGAGGTTCATGAAGAACGTCTCGAGGATGTCGTCGCGGTGGTGGCCGAGAACGACCGCGGAACACCCTTCCTCGCGCGCGATGCGGTAGAGGTTGCCGCGCCGCAGACGCGAGCAGAGCGCGCAGTAGGTGCGCCCCTGGGGCACCTTGTCCACGACGATCGAGTAGGTATCGCGGTACTCGATCCGGTGCGGCACGCCCATCCGGGTCAGGAACTCCGGCAGCACCGTCGCGGGAAAGCCGGGCTGCCCCTGATCGAGATTGCATGCCAGAAGCTCCACCGGCAGGAGCCCGCGCCATTGCAGTTCGGTCAGTGCGGCGAGCAGCGTGTAGCTGTCCTTGCCGCCCGACATGCAGACGAGCCACCTGGCGCCGCGCTCCACCATGCCGTAGGTATCGATCGCCTCGCGCGTGGCGCGGACGATGCGCTTGCGCAGCTTGCGGAACCCGGTCGTCGTCGGCGCGCCGCGGAAGAGCGGGTGGATGTCATCGGCGTCGTCGCGCATGGGCGGCCTCCCTCGGGCGTTCCTCTGCCACAGGGGGGCCCGGCGCGAAAGCCTCAGACGTGCTGGCCGGCGTTCACCTGGATCTCGGTGCCGGTGACGTAGCTTGCATGGTCCGAACAGAGAAACCAGATGACGTCGGCCACTTCCGACGGCTGGCCGAGGCGACGCAGCGGCAGCCCTTCGACGATCTTCTCGGTGCCGGGCGAGAGGATCGAGGTCTCGACCTCGCCCGGGGCGATCGCGTTGACGCGCACCCCGAGCGGCCCGAAATCGTGCGCCATCTCGCGCGTGAGCGCGGCAAGGGCTGCCTTTGAGGTCGCGTAGGCGGCTCCGGCGAAGGGATGAACCCGCGCGCCGGCGATCGAGGTCACGTTGACCACGGCGCCCTTCGCGGCCGCCAGCTCGTCCTGCAGCCCCCGCGCGAGGACGACGGAGGCGAAGAAGTTGACGTGGAACACGTGGCCCCAGGTCCGCAGATCGGTCTCGAGCGTGTTGAGCCGGCTGCCGCCCGGCCCCTTCGGCGAGATGCCCGCGTTGTTCACCAGCGCGTCGAGATGGCCGTCGAGCTTGTCGCGGATGATCGCGATGGCGGCGATGGTGTTCTTGGGGTCGGCGAGGTCGATCTCGATGTGGTTCTCCTCGCCGCCCGGCCAGGGGCAGCGCGCGTCGAAGGGCTGGCGCGAGCAGGTCAGGACCCGCCAGCCGCCGGCGGAGAACCGCTTGACGGTGGCGTGGCCGATCCCCCGGCTTGCCCCGGTCAGCACCAGCGTCTTCTGCCGCGTCTCGACCATCGGCGCGCCCTCCGCCGGTCGAGACCTACCACTTCGGTCAGGAATGACAATCGGCCTTGGCAGGCCCGCTCCCCTGCCCTAACAAGAGGCCGCCTTCCCCGGGGTCAGCCATGAAGAAGCAGACGATGAACCGCGACTGGATCGCCACCGCGCGCACGCTGTCCGAGGCGCTGCCCTATCTGCAGCGTTTCACCGGGGCGGTCGTCGTCATCAAGCTCGGCGGTCATGCGATGGGCAGCGACGAGGGGATGGCGTCCTTTGCGCGCGACGTTGTCCTGATGCGGCAGGTCGGCGTGAACCCGGTCGTCGTGCATGGCGGCGGGCCGATGATCAACGACCTGCTCGCCCGGCTCGGCGTCACGTCGAGCTTCGTCAAGGGCAAGCGCGTCACCGATGCGGCCACCGTCGAGGTGGTGGAGATGGTGCTGTCGGGCCTTGTCAACAAGCGCATCGTGCAGGCGATCAGCGCCGAAGGCGGGCGCGCGGTGGGCCTTTCGGGCAAGGACGCGAACCTGATGGTCTGCGAGGCGGACGATCCCGCACTCGGCTTCGTCGGCAGGCCCGTCGCCGTCGATCCCGGAGTGCTCCAGACGATCTTTGCGGGCGGGATGATCCCGGTGATCGCACCGGTCGGCATGGGCCGCAAGGGCGAGACGTTCAACATCAACGGCGACACCGCCGCCGGTGCCATCGCCGGCGCGCTCAAGGCCGACCGGCTTTTGCTGCTGACCGACGTGGCGGGCGTCAAGGACGCGGCCGGCGATGTGGTGACGCAACTCACCCCCGAGGACGTGCAGCGGCTGACGGCCGAGGGCGTGATCGCGGGCGGCATGATCCCGAAGACCGAGACCGCGCTCGCCGCGCTTCGGCAGGGTGTGCGCGCGGCGGTGATCCTCGACGGCCGCGCGCAGAACGCCTGCCTGCTCGAGCTTTTCACCGAGCATGGCGCCGGCACCATCATCCGTTCGACCAGGCCGCGGGTGCGGCCGCGCGGCGGCTGACGCCGCGCATTGCGCAAGGGCGGCCTTCGCGGGATGCTCGTGCGCGATGACCGGAACCCCGACATACGACGATCTCGCCCGCCGCTGCCGTGCCCGCGGCCTCGACATCTTCGGCGCGTTCCACCCCGGGCCGGACGATCGGGTGCCCGGGACGGCCGCGACGCTTCTCCTCCTCGGGCCCGGCGAGCCGGGGTTCTGGGAGCGCCTGACGACGTCCGAAGAATGGCGCGACGGCCGTCCGGACCCGATCGACCGCTGGTCGCGGCGGGTTGTCGGGCGGCTGGCCTGCGATCTGGCGGCGAAGGCGCTGTTTCCGTTCACCGGGCCGCCCTGGCACCCGTTCTTCTCGTGGGCGGTGCGCAGCGGCCGGGCCTGGCCCTCGCCGGTGCAGCTTCTCGTGCACGACCGCGCGGGGCTGATGCTGAGCTACCGCGGTGCCCTGGCCCTGCGGGAGCGGATCGCGCTGCCGCCGGCGCCCGATGCGCCGCCCTGCACCACCTGCACCGGCAAGCCCTGCCGCACCGCCTGCCCGGCCGGGGCGCTGACGCCGGCCGGCTACGACGTGCCGGCCGGCCACGCCTTCCTCGATACCGGCCTGGGCGCGGACTGCATGGGCGGGGGCTGCGCCGTGCGCCGCGCTTGTCCAGCAAGCCGCGCCTATGGCAGGCTGCCCCAGCAGTCCGCCTATCACATGCGGCAGTTCCACCGGGGGAAGCCGATCCGATGAAGCGCCTGATCCTGACGCGCCACGCGAAATCCTCGTGGGATGATCCCGACGCACCCGACCACGACCGGCCGCTGAACGACCGCGGCAAGGTCGCTGCCGCCGACCTTGGCGCGTGGCTCGCCTCGCGCGGCTACGTGCCAAATCAGGTACTCTGCTCGGACGCGCTCCGCACCCGCAGGACATGGAGCGGAATCGCCCCGGCGCTGCCCGCGACGGCGATCCTGGAGCTCAAGCCCGCGCTCTACCACGCGGGCCCGGACGTGATGCTCGCGGTCCTGCGCCACGCCGCCGGCGACACCGTGATGATGATCGGCCACAATCCGGGAATCGCCGAGTTCGCACATCGTCTGGTGGCCCGCGCGCCGCTGCACGAGGCGTTCCAGAAGTATCCGACCGGTGCGACCATGGTGGCCGAGCTGCCGGTCGACCGCTGGGAGGATGCCGGCTTCGGCACCGCGCAGGTGCTCGACTTCGTGGTGCCGCGCGAACTGGTCGGGTGAGGCGGGGGCCGCGGCGCGGCCCTCAATGCCCGAGGATCTGGCTCAGGAACAGCTTGGTCCGCTCGGACTTCGGGTTGTTGAAGAATTCCTTTGGCTCGTTCTGCTCGACGATCTGGCCCTGATCCATGAAGATCACGCGGTTCGCCACGGCCTGCGCAAAGCCCATCTCGTGGGTCACCACCAGCATCGTCATCCCCTCCTGAGCGAGCTCGATCATCGTGTCGAGCACCTCCTTGATCATCTCGGGATCGAGCGCCGAGGTCGGCTCGTCGAACAGCATGATCCGCGGCCGCATGCAGAGCGACCGCGCGATGGCGACGCGCTGCTGCTGGCCGCCGGAAAGCTGGCCGGGATACTTCAGCGCCTGCTCGGGGATCTTCACCTTGCGGAGGAAGTGCATCGCCGTCTCCTCCGCCTCCTTCTTCGGGACCTTGCGCACCCAGATCGGGGCGAGCGTGCAGTTCTCGAGGATCGTCAGGTGCGGGAAGAGGTTGAAGTGCTGGAACACCATCCCGACCTCGGAGCGGATCTTGTCGATGTTCTTGAGATCCGACGACAGCACGGTTCCGTCGACGACGACCCTGCCCTTCTGGTGTTCCTCAAGCGCGTTGATGCAGCGGATCAGCGTCGACTTGCCGGACCCCGACGGGCCGCAGATCACGATCCGCTCCCCGCGGTAGACGGTCAGGTCGATGTCGCGGAGCACGTGGAACTGGCCGTACCACTTGTTCATCTGGTCGATCTGGATCGCCACCTCGGTCGAGACCTGCATGTGGCTCCGGTCGATCGGCCGGTCGATGACGACGTCGGACATTGGCCTCTCCTCAGCGGTGGTCGGTGCGGAGCTTCTGCTCCAGGTACATCGAATAGCGCGACATGCCGTAGCACATCACGAAGAAGATCGCCCCGACGAAGATGTAGGGCTCCCAGTAGATGCCCTTCCAGTTGAGGTCGGCGCGAACGATCGTGGTCACTCCGCGCAGCGGGTCCATCAGGCCCACGAAGCTGACGAGCGTCGTGTCCTTGAAGAGCCCGATGAAGGTCGAGACGATTCCGGGGATCGAGATCTTCAGCGCCTGCGGCAGGATGACGAGCCGCTGCGCCTGCAGGTAGTCGAGGCCGAGCGCATCGGCCGCCTCGTACTGGCCCTTGGGAAGCGCCGCGAGGCCGCCGCGGATGACCTCGGCGAGGTAGGCGGCGGCGAAGAACGTGACAAGGATGATGACGCGAAGGATGATGTCGAAGTTGGTGCCCGGCGGAAGGAAGTACTGCAGGAGCAGCGATGCGGTGAAGAGAAGCGTGATGAGCGGGACGCCGCGGATGAACTCGATGAACCCGACCGACAGCGTCTTGACGATCAGGAGGTTCGACTGACGGCCGAGCGCCAGCAGGATGCCGAGCGGCAGCGAGAACGAGATCGCGGTCACGCCGATGGTGATGGCGAGGAGAAAGCCGCCGAACTGCGTCGACGAGACCGGCGTGAAGCCGATCGGTGCGACGGCGGCCAGCGCATCGACGAACGGGCCGTTGAGAGAGGCCCACCAGAGGATGGCTGCGAGCACGCCTGCGCCCTGCGCCGCCACCGATCCGATCTGCGCCTGGGCCACGCGGTAGACGCCCCAGAGCACGGCGAACCCGGCCAGCGCGCCGACCGGCACCCAGACCGACCCTCCCCAGAGCAGCAGATAACAGATCGGCGCGTAGAACACCGTCAGCCAGACCAGCCGCTTAGGCGCGAGAGAGGCGACCGCCACGAGGGCGGCCATGACGGCGGCGATCCAGGGGATGACGTTCCAGCCGGTCCCGACGCCGAGCAGGACCGCCAGCACCAGGATCGCCGACGTTCCGGTCAACGCGAGCGCGGCGCGGCGATTGCCGTAGTAGAGGACCGGGGCGAGCGCGACGAACAGCAGCCCGAAGGCGAGCACCGGCCGCCAGTAGAGCCCTGTCGGGTAGAAGCCGAACATGTACTGGTGCCACCGCGCGCGAACGACGGCCCAGCAGGCGCCCGTCGCGCCCTCGCCCTTCGCGGCGACGATCTGGCGGCACTCGCCGAGCGACCCGGCATTCCAGACCGAATTGAGCAGCCAGGGCAGCACCGCCTGCATTCCGAGGTAGATCATGTAGATCGCGATCAGGGTCATCGCCGTGTTGATCGGGCCGGAGAACAGGTTCTCGCGCAGCCAAAGGATGGCGCCGCGCTGGCCAAGCGGAGGGTCGGCGGCGGGCAGCATGGTGTCGCGGACGAAGCCTGTGGTCTGGGCGTGGGTTTCGCTCATCTCAACGCTCCTTCAGCCGGACCGACCGGTTGTAGACGTTCATGATCGACGAGATGATCAGGCTGATCGTCAGGTAGATCAGCATCATCAGCAGCATGCATTCGAGTTCGCGCCCGGTCTGGTTCAGGGTGATGCCGCCAAGCGTGCCGCGCAGGTCCATGTAGCTGACCGCGATGCCGAGCGAGGTGTTCTTTGTGAGGTTCAGGAACTGGCTGATGAGCGGCGGGATGATGACGCGCAGCGCCTGCGGCAGGATGATGAGGCTCATCGTCCGGTTCGGCCGCATTCCGAGGGCGTAGGCGGCCTCGGTCTGGCCCTTCGAGATCGCGAGGATGCCCGAACGCACGATCTCGGCGATGAAGGCGCCGGTATAGAGGATGAGCGCGATCGTCAGCGCGGTGAATGCGTGCTGCAGCAGGATGCCGCCTTCGAAGTTGAAGCGCGTGAGTTCGGGCACCTCGAGGTGAACACCGAGGGCGGCCAGGAGGATCGTGGTCGGCACGACGACGATCAGAAGGCTCTTCCACCAGGTCACCGGCCGGATGCCGGTGGCTTCCTGCAGCGCGCGCGCACGGGCCCGGAGCACACGGTAGGTCACGATGCTGGCCCCGAGGACGACCATGATGGCGAGCAGCGTGAGGTTGACGGTGACCGGACCGAGCTCGACCGAGCCGAGCGGCCGCGTGAAGAGCGGCGTCGGCGCGTAGATGCCCCGGTTGGTCACCGCCACGGTGTCGAACAGGATCTTGCTCGCCGCCGGCGCCTCGCCCGCAGCCTGCATCGCGTCGGTCACCCGGAAGGCGGACGGTGCCGGAGCGATCTCCGAGATCGGCACGTAGATCATCAGGATCCAGAGAAGCACCGGGATGTTCCGGAAGATCTCGACATAGACGGTCATGATCCGGGCGATGATCCAGTTCTTCGACAGCCGGAGCACGCCGACGATCACACCGACCAGCGTGGCGCCGATGCAGCCGATGAGGGCCACGACGAGCGTGTTGAGAAGCCCGACGAGCAGCGCCCGGAAATGCGTGCTGTCGTTGGTATAGGGCACCAGCGTCTGCTCGATGTCGTAGCCGGCGCGCACCCAGAGGAAGCCGTAGTCGAAGGTCCGGCCCTTGGCCTCGAGGTTCTGCACGGTGTTGTTCAGAAGCCAGGCGACGGCCATCCCGAACAGGATCAGGACGACGACCTGTATGGTCATCGAACGGAACCGCGTGTCGTAGATGAGCATGCTCAGCCGAAAGCTGTCCTTCGGCGCTTCGGTAGCCAGTGCCATGCCTTATCCCCGTCTGAACGCGACCCTGCCGTAAGAAAACACATATCCGCAGGCTGCCCCAAGCCCGGGATCAACCGATGAGGTCATCACGAAGGAAGAGGCGCGCCCCTTGCAGGGCGCGCCGGGTTTCCGTCTCAGCGGAAGGGCGGGGCGTATTGCAGCCCGCCCTGCGTCCAGAGCGCGTTCAGGCCGCGCGCCAGACCGATCGGGGTCGCTTCCCCGATATTGGCCTCGAAGATCTCGCCGTAGTTGCCGACGGCCGCGATGGCCCGCTTGGCAAACTCGTTGTCGAGGCCGATCTTCGCGCCCATGTCGCCCTCAAGGCCGAGCAGGCGCTTCACCTCGGGGTCATAGGCCGGGTCGGCCGCGGCCGTGGCGATCTCTTCGATGTTCGCCGCGGTGATCCCCTTCTCCTCCGCAATGAGCAGCGCGTAATAGGTCCAGCGGACCACGTCGCCCCAGTTGCTGTCGCCGTGGCGGACCACCGGCCCGAGCGGCTCCTTCGAGATGATCTCGGGCAGGATTACGTGGTTCTCGGGGTCGGCCATGGTCGCGCGCGAGGCGGCGAGGCCGGATGCGTCGGTGGTGTAGGCATCGCAGGCGCCGGCGAGGTACTGCTGCTGCGCCTGGCTGTCGTCGGACACGTTGACCGGCGTGTAGGCCATGCTGTTGGCCTTGAAGAAGTCGGCGAGGTTCAGTTCGGTCGTGGTGCCGGTCTGGATGCAGACCGTGGCGCCGTCGAGTTCCTTCGCCGACGAGACGCCGAGATCGCGCTTCACCATGAAGCCCTGGCCGTCATAGTAGTTGACGGCGACGAAATCGAACGCAAGTTCGGTATCGCGCGAGAATGTCCAGGTCGAGTTGCGGACCAGCAGATCGACCTCGCCCGAAGCGAGCGACGTGAACCGGGTCTCACCGGTGGTCGGGACGAACCTGACCTTCGTCGCGTCGCTCAGCACAGCCGCCGCGATGGCGCGGCACAGCGCCACGTCGAAGCCCTGCCAGTTGCCACTGGCATCCGGCGCGCCGAAGCCGGCCAGGCCGGTGTTCGAGCCGCAGATCAGCTCGCCGCGCGCCTTGACGTCGTCGAGCGTCGCTGCGGCGGATGCACCGGCAGCAACCCCGGCTGCCGTCAGCGCGCCGAAGAATACGGTCTTTCTCATCTTTACCTCTTCCTGATGATCCGCCCGTTTCTGCGGGCAGTTTGTGCCGGCTGTTTCGCCGGGGTGATCCTTTGAGAGCGGGTATCCCCTCCGCCCATCAACTTTGGGAGGTCCGGCATGACACGTCAAGGCTTAGGTCCCCCGCTTCCAGGGTCGGTGGCCTGTTTTTTGGGCAGCCCGGACGCGTCGGGCCGGTTTCGCGGCGTCAGCCGTCGTGCACCCCGAGAAGCTCGATCAGGCGCATCGCCCGCAGGAAGTCGGTGTGCCGGCGCGCGGCGGTCTGGGCGGCCTCGGCATCCTGGCCCCAGCGCTCGGCCTGCCAGGCCTCGTCGATGCGCGACAGCTCCCAGAGGACATCGGCAGGACGGTGGCGGCGGAGCGCCGCGAGACCGATCACCAGCGAGCCCGAAAGCGCGACGAGATCATGGAACCCGGTCAGTTCGAACGGGCCGAGCGCCGCGACTTCGTCGCGCAGGCGGGCGAGGCTTTCCGGCGGCTGTGCGACCCTGATCACGCCGGTCGTCACGACAAGCGGCGCTGCAAGGGCCGTCGCCGCCCAGGCGAGCAGCGGCTCCCAGGCCTCGGCCTGGCGGCGGACCAGCGGCTCCGGCCCCTCGGCGCGGTGGCACAGAAGGTCGGTCTCGGCGTAGGCCGCGAGAATCTCGACCACCTCTTCGCGCTGCGGCGCCACCTTGTCGATCGCTGCATTCGAGGCGCGGGTCAGCGGCATCGTGCGGGGGTCGACCTCGGTCGGCTGGGCCTCCCATTCCGCGGCAACGGCCTCGGCCAGCGCCCGGTTCGGAAGGACGAGAGGCGCCTTCGCGGGCGTCCGGACGGGGCGGCCGTCAAGCCGCACCTCCCACCCCGCCGGTCCCCTGGTGGCGGCTGCGGCCTTCCAGAACCGCTTGGCCGTCCACCCCGTCATGCCGGGGCCCGGAATGCGGCAAGCGCCGGCAGGAAGTCGCCCCAGCCGTCGATCACGATGTCGGCGGCCGCCAGCCGCTCCCGGCCGTGGTAGCCCCAGGCCACGCCAACGGTGCGGAAGCCGGCGGCGCGGCCCATGTCGATGTCGTACTCGGTATCGCCGACCATCACTCCCGCATCGGCGGTGAGACCGGTCTCCCGCAGGGCGGCATGAAGCATCGAGGGATGCGGCTTCGAGGGGTGGTCGTCGGCCACCTGCATTGTGCGGAAGTAGGGTGCAAGCCCGTGCAGTCCGACCAGGTGATCGAGGCCCCGTCGCGACTTGCCGGTCGCAAGGCCGAGGACGGCCGACACCTCGGCGCGCAGCGCATCGAGCACGGCGCGCGCGCCGGGGTAGAGCGGCGACGCGGCCGCGCCGGAGAGCCGGATGCGCTGGAACGCCGCCTTGTAGGCCTCGACCATCGCCAGGGCCTCGTCCTCGGCCGCGTCGGCGGCCAGCCTGCGCAGCGCAAGCGGCAGCGACAGACCCACGACCGAGAGTGCGGTGGCGCGATCCGGCATCGGGCGGTTCACCGCCGCGAAGGCATCCGCCATCGAGGCCAGGATATGCGCCTGGCTGTCGACGAGCGTGCCGTCGACATCGAATACGATGAGGCGGCGGGTCATCCGCCGTCCTCGGCGAAAGGATCGGCCGGCACGTCGGCCGGGTTCCAGCCGACCGCCTTCCAGGTCCGCTGCATGTGCTCCGGCAGGTCAGCGATGATCGTCACCCGCCGGCCGGTCACGGGGTGGTCGAAGGCGATCGAGCGCGCATGCAGGTGGAGCTTGCGGCTGACCTCGCCGCCAAGCTGCGCGCCCCATCCGTCGCCCGCGTTCTCCTGCCCCGAGCCGCCGTACTTGCCATCGCCCGCGATCGGATGGCCGATCTCGGCCGTGTGCGCGCGAAGCTGGTGCGTGCGCCCGGTGATCGGCACGAGCGCCACCCAGGCCGCCCGGGTGCCGAGCGCGTCAAGCACGGCATAGTCGGTCGTGGCGCGCTTGGCGCCTTCCGTCGCCTCGATCCGCGCGGGATGGACGCAGTGCATCTTCTCGCCCTCGCCGCCCCGGCCATGGCCCGGCGCCTTGACGAGGCCGAAGCGGATCGTGCCCATGCGCGGCGCGGGCACCCCCGCGACCGCGGCCCAGTAGATCTTGCGCGTCGTCCGCGCCCGGAACGCCTCGGAAAGGCGCCGGGCGATCTTGGTCGAGCGCGCGAGCAGCAGCACCCCCGACGTATCCTTGTCGAGCCGATGGACGAGCGACGGCTTGTCGGCAAGGCCGAACTTCAACGCCTCGGCAAGGCCGTCGACATGCCGGGCGCCCTGCCCGCTGCCGCCCTGGCTCGGCAGGCCGGGGGGCTTGTTGAGCGCGATGATGTGGTCGTCCTTCCAGATCACCGCCCGCCGGATCATCTCGGCGTCGGTCTCGGCCAGGCGCGGCCGGTCGGGCGGCGGCGCCTCGTTCCTTGGCAGGGGCGGCACACGCACCGCCATGCCCGGCGCCACCCGGCTGCCGGCCTTGACCCGGCCGCCATCGACCCGCACCTGCCCGGTGCGGCAGAGCTTCTCGATCGCACCCTGGGTCAGCTGCGGAAACCGCCGCTTCAGCCAGCGGTCGAGCCGGCTCTCGCCTTCGTCGGCCGAGACGGTGAGGGTCAGGGCGCCGGTCATCCGACGGCCGGTCCGACGGCCAGCCGCGCAAGGTGCAGGCCCGCGACGAGCCCGGCAAGCGACAGGGCGACGGACCCCAGCACATAGGCGGCCGCCATCGCAGCCTCGCCCCGCTGCCAGAGGGTCAGCGTGTCGAGCGAGAAGGCCGAGAACGTGGTGAAGCCGCCGAGGACGCCGGTCATCAGGAACGGCGCGAGGCGGCCGCCGCCCCTCTCGGCCAAGAGAACCACAAGCGCGCCCATCATCGCCGAGCCCGCAACGTTCACGATGACCGTGCCCCAGGGAAAACCCGCGCCAAACGCACGCAGCGCCGCGATGCCGGCCAGATGCCGGAGACAGGCGCCGATGGCGCCGCCGAGAGCGACCTGCGCGAGGGTGCCGAGCATCGCGCCTCCTTCGGGCGACCGGGCGCGGAAGTCAAGGCGCAGGCGGCGGGGCGCTACGCGCCTGGCCGCTTCGCGCGGAGCTTGGCGAAGTACTCGACCCGCTTCTTCAGCTCGCGCTCGAAGCCACGTTCCGGCGGCTGGTAGAGCACCGGCCGCCTCATCCCCTCGGGGAAGTAGTCCTGGCCCGAGAAGCCGTCCTCGGCGTCGTGGTCGTAGGCATAGCCCGAGCCGTAG
The DNA here is from genome assembly GCA_964645155.1 of uncultured Rhodobacterales bacterium. Classification (GTDB taxonomy): domain Bacteria; phylum Pseudomonadota; class Alphaproteobacteria; order Rhodobacterales; family Rhodobacteraceae; genus CAZYBG01. The sequence goes on from CAZYBG010000010.1 coordinate 51,038, forward strand.
CCCTGTTCCTTCATCAGCCGGGTCGGCGCGTTGAGGATGTGCTTGGGCGGCGGCTCCGAGCCGGTTCGCCGGGCCTCGGCGCGTGCCGCCTTCCAGGCGGTGTAGACGGCGTTCGATTTCGGCGCGAGCGCAAGGTAGGCGACCGCTTCGGCCAGCGCCAGCTCGCCCTCGGGCGAACCGAGCCGCTCGTAGGTCTCCCAGGCTTGCAGGCACAGCGCGACCGCCTGCGGATCGGCCAGACCGATGTCCTCGACCGCCATGCGGGTGATGCGCCGGGCAAGATAGCGGGGATCCTCGCCGCCTTCGATCATCCGGGCGAGCCAGTAGAGGCTCGCATCCGGGTCCGAGCCGCGGACCGACTTGTGCAGCGCGGAGATCAGGTTGTAGTGCGCGTCGCCCGACTTGTCGTACTGCGCCGCACGCCGCTGCAGCCGCTGGCCGAGGTCGGCCGGCGCCAGCGGCGCCCCGACCTTCCACGCGGCGACCTGCTCGACGAGGTTCAGCAGCGCCCGGCCGTCGCCGTCGGCCATCTCGAGAAGCTGCTCGCGCGCCTCGGGGGCAAGGGGCAGCCGGCCGCCGAGTTCCCTCTCGGCCCGCTGCAGGAGGAGTTCGAGATGGGCGAGGGTCAGCCGGTCCAGCACCAGCACCTGCGCGCGGGAGAGCAGCGCGGAGTTCAGTTCGAAGGACGGGTTCTCGGTCGTCGCGCCGACCAGGACGATCGTGCCGTCCTCCATGTGCGGCAGGAAGCCGTCCTGCTGCGCCTTGTTGAAGCGGTGGATCTCGTCGACGAACAGCAGCGTTCCCTGGCCGTTCCGGCGCCGCAGCCGCGCCGCCTCGAAAACCTTGCGAAGCTCCGGCACCCCGGTGAAGATCGCGCTGATCTGGACGAAGGTCAGGTCGGTCTCTTCCGCCAGCAGGCGGGCGATCGTCGTCTTGCCGACGCCGGGCGGCCCCCAGAGGATCAGCGAGGACAGCGTTCCCGCCGCCAGCATCGCGCCCAGCGGACCTTCAGGGCCGAGAAGCTTCTCCTGGCCCACCACCTCGGCCAGCGCGGCCGGCCGCAGCCTGTCGGCGAGGGGCCGGGGGGCAGTGGTCTCGGTTCCCGGGGGAAGATCGAACAGATCGGCCATCGCCCAAATCTAGGCGCTCGCCGCAGCCGGGGGAAGCGGCGGGCGATGCTGCCGCCACATGCCCGCGGGCGGAGGGCATTGGGGCACGCGACCATGCGCGTGCCCATGGGCCCCGAAGGGCAGGATCGGCCCACCAGCGCCGGTGGCGCGCCGGGCGCCTTCGGTCTGCCGCACCGGCCAGCCGCTCAGTGCAGGGTCGAGGTGAAGTCCATCGACACGACCTGGTTGTCGACCCCCTCGATCGTCATCACCGGACCCATCGCCGTCATGCTCACGCCGACGCGGTTCGCCCAGCGCGGCCAGTTGGCGTTGAGCAGCGTCAGACAGTGCGATGCACCCAGGCTGCGCGCGGCCGACCCGAGCTCCTGGGTCAGCCGGGCATGAACCTGGCGGCGGATCGCGGCGGGCACGTCATGCGCGACGAAAAGGCGCGAGCTTTCCCACACCGTGTCCGACACAGGCGCCTCGTCGTAGAGCAGGTGCGGCGGGATCGTCTCGAGCAGCCCGCGCTGCGCGTCGCGGATCATGTAGGTATAGATGCCGCATTTGGCGGTGGTGGGTGTCAGGCGATTGCCGGCAAGGACGCGGCCGAACTCGTCATGCACGACGACCCACCGGCTCGCGGGGGTGTCGTACTGGTCGTACTCCATCCCCAGAGCCTCGGGCAGGTTCCACTTGTTGTGGACGATGAAGAGCTCGCGCCGCGCGCGGAGCATGTTGGCGAAGAGTTCGCCGTGGTTGTGGATGTTCTCGAAGGAGAGGGTGGTGGTCTGCATGTAGTCCTCCTGCAGGGTTGGTCATCAACGTCAAACCTTGCGGAGGGCAGCCGGGCTAGAGCAGCCGGTAGTCCTTGGCACGCTGAATGGCCTCGGCAGTGGTCCGTGCCATCAGCCGGATCCGCGCGGCCGTCACCCTGGCCTTGAGCGCGCTTTCCGATATGCCGAGCTTCGCGGCTGCCGCAGCATGCCGGTCGCCCCCCGCTATGCACTTGAGAGCTTCGATCTGCGCCTTGGTCAGATCATGCGGGGGTTCGGTAATCTCGTGGAGACGGTGGACGACCTCGACGATCGCCTTGATCTCACGGTCTTCGAATTCGCGGTCGTCGCGGGCGAAGCTCGCGATCGTGCGGGACTTGATCGGCCCGCAAGACATGGTGATGCCGTGCGTCAGACCGAACCGGGCGGCCTCCTTGAACAGCCCGAAGGGATCCAGCAGCGCCGGATCGCTCCACCTTATCCAGCCAGTGGTGCTAAACCCCCACGCGGTCATCGGATCGCGTAGCACATAGCCGTTTTCGGTGTAGTGGTCGAGCCAGCGCTGATCGTATGTCTGGAAGGACATCAGCGGTGACGTGAACCTGATATGCAGGCCGATGAAATAGCCCTTGGGCGCGTAAGGCGCCAAATTCCGCAGTTCAAGATCGATCCTAGCCTGAATGGACATGTCTTTTTAGATAAGTTGCGCGACTCTCAGTCAACCGTAAATTGTGATGTGTCAAGACGGTCGATAGAGCGAGGGTTCGTGTTGTGGTTGTGACTGACGGTGACCTTGTTTTCAAGCTTTTGTCGCTGCCTTCCGAGGCGCTGCAGGAGCTGCTGGAACTGATGAGCGACGCCGATTCCGAGGCCGCGGACGACGCGGAATCGGAACTGGCAGAGCGCCTTTCCGATCCGGCCCGTCGGGTGTCCAAGGGTATGTAATCTCGGCCCCGGCTGTGGCGTGACGGACGAGGAAGCCCCGCTGATCGAGCGGGGCTTTTTCGTGCCATGCGACGTTGTCGGCGGCGCCTATGCCTCGACGTCGATCTCCTCGGCCTCGAGGCGGGCGCGGTCGGCGGCGCCTTTCGCGGAGGTGTCGCGGTCGACAAGCTCGACGATCGCCATCGGCGCCATGTCGCCGTAGCGGAAGCCGGCCTTCAGCACCCGCACGTAGCCGCCGTTCCGCTCCTTGTAGCGCGGGCCGAGCACGTCGAAGAGCTTCCCGACATGCGCGTCCTGCTTGAGCTGCGCAGCGGCCAGGCGGCGGGCATGGAGATCGCCGCGCTTGCCGAGGGTGATGAGTTTTTCGGCAACGCGGCGCAGATCCTTGGCTTTCGGCAAGGTCGTCTTGATCTGCTCATGCTCGATCAGTGCGCCGGCGAGGTTCGCAAACATCGCCTTGCGATGCTCGTGGGTGCGGTTCAGGCGGCGATAGCCGCTTCCGTGACGCATGGGTCGTCTCCTTCATTTTGCTTTGTCCGGCGGGCCTTGCGTTCAGGACCGCTCTCCTTGGGGCGGGAATGCCCGGGTCTTGCCGGCAGGTGCGCGGCGACTGCGCCCCCTGCGGTGTCTGCGGTGTCTGCGGGGTACGCATCCCTTGCGCACCACGGCGATCTCTAGAACTGGTCTTCGTACTTCTTCGCCAGATCCTCGATGTTCTCGGGCGGCCAGTCCTCGACATCCATGCCGAGGTGCAGGCCCATGCCCGAAAGGACCTCCTTGATCTCGTTCAGCGACTTCCGCCCGAAGTTCGGGGTGCGGAGCATCTC
>CAZYBG010000011.1:0-54628 GCA_964645155.1 uncultured Rhodobacterales bacterium
CGAAGAAGTCGCCCTCGTCGGCGACCTTCAGGATCAGTTCCTTCATGTCGTAGGGGCTGTTGGGGTTGTCGGGGATCAGCGTGTCGAGGCTCGTCTCGATCCGCGCCGGGTCATCGAAGAACGGCCGGACCGGCGGCTTCTCGCGGTTGTTGAGCGGCAGGAAATCGAACAGCCGCCGCGTCTCGGCCAGGGCCTCGACATCGTTCTCGAACGCGCCGTCGGCGACCGAGCTCTTGCGGGTATGGGTCGATGCACCGCCCAGTTCCTCGGCCGTCACGACCTCGTTCGTCACCGTCTTCACCACGTCGGGGCCGGTGACAAACATGTAGGAGGTGCCCTGCACCATGAAGATGAAGTCGGTCATCGCGGGCGAATAGACCGCGCCGCCCGCGCAGGGGCCCATCACGAGGCTGATCTGCGGCACCACGCCCGAGGCGAGGATGTTGCGCTGGAAGACTTCGGCATAGCCGGCCAGCGAGGCGACCCCCTCCTGGATGCGGGCACCGCCGGAATCGTTGATGCCGATCACCGGGGCGCCGTTCTGCATCGCCATGTCCATGATCTTGCAGATCTTCTCGGCATGGGTCTCACTCAGCGAGCCGCCGAACACGGTGAAGTCCTGGCTGAACACGTAGACGAGCCGGCCGTTGATCGTGCCCCAGCCGGTCACCACGCCGTCGCCCGCGGGCCGGTCCGCCTGCATCCCGAAATCGGCGCAGCGGTGCGCGACGAACATGTCGAATTCCTCGAAGGACCCTTCGTCGAGCAGAAGCTCGATCCGCTCGCGCGCCGTCAGCTTGCCCTTGGCGTGCTGCGCCGTGATGCGCGCCTCGCCACCGCCGAGCCGCGCCGCCTGCCGCCGCACCTCGAGTTCTGCCAGCACGTCCTGCATTCCGCTCCTCCCCCGGGGCGCGCCAACCCTAGCGGCCATCGCGGCGCGGGCAAAGCCACTTGCGGCAACTTTGCAGAGTGTTTGCAGATCGGTGACGCGAAATCGCGAAGCTGCGTAGCCGGCTTGCGGGCGCGGCCCGGGGCGGGCGTAGTGGCGAAAGATGCCCCCGCAGCGAGTGCCCCATGTTCCAGATCCCCGTCCCCGTCGCCACGATCGGCCTGCTCGTCGCCTCGAACGTCTTCATGACCTTCGCCTGGTATGGCCACCTGAAGTACAAGGCCGCGCCGCTTTTCGCGGTGATCCTGATCAGCTGGGGCATCGCGTTCTTCGAGTACCTGCTGCAGGTGCCGGCCAACCGGATCGGCCACGGCCACTTCTCCGCCGCCGAACTGAAGACCATCCAGGAGGTCATCACGCTGACCGTCTTCGCGGCGTTCTCGGTCTTCTACCTCAAGGAGGCGCTGGCCTGGAACCACCTGGTGGGCTTCGCCTTCATCGCGCTGGGGGCGTTCTTCGTGTTCCAGAAATGGTAGCCGCCCAGGACGCGCGCCTGGTCCGGATCGGCATGGACAACCCGGCACCAGCGGCTTAGGTCGGCCGGATGACCAGCCGCCCTGCGGTCCGCTTCCTCGACAGGACCACACCGCCCCACATCATAACGCTCGTCCTCCTCGCGGGGCTCGGCGCGCTGTCGATGAACATCTTCCTGCCGTCGCTGCCCGCCATGTCGGAGCATTTCGACGCGCCCTACCGGCTGATCCAGCTTTCGGTTGCGCTCTATCTCGGCGTCAACGCGGTCCTGCAGGTCTTCATCGGCCCGATCTCCGACCGCTTCGGCCGGCGCCCGGTGATGCTCGGCTCGATCGTCGTCTTCATCCTGGCCACGGTCGGCACGTTGCTGGCGACCACGGTCGAGGTCTTCCTCGCGTTCCGGGCCGTGCAGGCGGTGATCGTCGCCGGCCTGGTGATCGGCCGTGCCGTGGTGCGCGACATGGTCCCGCAGGACGAGGCCGCATCGATGATCGGCTATGTCACGATGGGGATGGCGATCGTCCCGATGGTCGGCCCGATGGTCGGCGGCGCGCTCGAGGAGCTGTTCGGCTGGCAGGCGAGCTTCGTCCTGCTGCTCGGCTGCGGCATCCTCGTGCTCTGGCTCGCCTGGACCGACATGGGCGAGACCGCGCGGCACCGCTCGGCGAGCTTCGCGGCGCAGTTCCGCCAGTACCCCGAGCTTCTGACCGCGCGGCGCTTCTGGGGCTACTGCCTGACGGCGGCCTTCGCCTCGGGCGCGTTCTTCGCCTATCTCGGCGGCGCCCCCTATGTCGGGTCGGAGGTGTTCGGCCTGTCGCCCACCGCGCTCGGCATCTACTTCGGCGCGCCGGCGCTCGGCTATGCCGCGGGCAATTTCATCTCGGGCCGCTTCTCGGTGCGCTTCGGCATCAACCAGATGGTGCTCTGGGGCACGATCCTGACCTGTGCGGGACTTGCGCTTCTCCTCGCGCTCGAGGTCGCGGGCGCGCGGCAGCCGGCGGTGTTCTTCGGCTTCATGACCTTCGTGGGCCTCGGCAACGGGATGGTGCTGCCGAACGCGACGGCCGGCATGCTCTCGGTCAGGCCCCACCTTGCCGGCTCGGCCTCGGGGCTTGGCGGGTCGATCATGATCGGTGGTGGCGCGGCGCTTTCGGCGCTTGCCGGCGGGATGCTCGGGCCGGGCTCGGGCGCGGCGCCGCTGATCTGGCTGATGTTCGCGACCTCGGCCGCGTCGGTCGCGGCGATCGTCTACGTGATCCGCAGGGAACGGAGCATCGGCATTGCCTGAGCGGTTTTGCAAACGCTAGTTTGCACCTGCAAAAGCCGGGGGCGCCGATGGCGACGCAAAAGCTCTATGCCGGGGTCAAGCTGCGCGAGACGCGCGCGCGGCTCAGGCTTACGCAGAAGGCGTTCGCCGAAAAGCTGGGCGTGTCGCTGCCCTACCTGAACCAGATGGAGAACAACCATCGCCCGGTGTCGGCCGGCGTCGTCCTGGCGCTGGCGCGCGAGTTCGGCTTCGACGTGACGGAGCTTTCGGCGGGCGATGCCGAGCGGCTGGTGAGCGACCTGCGCGAGGCGCTGGCCGACCCCGCGGTTCCGGCGGCACCGCCGGTCGCCGACCTGCGCCTCGTCGCGTCGAACGCCCCCGCGCTTGCCCGCGCGGTGATCGACCTCCACCGCGCCTACCGGCAGACGCACGAGCGGCTCGCCTCGCTCGACGAGGCGCTGGGGCGGGGCGATGCCGCGCCCGGGCCGTCGCCCTGGGAGGAGGTGCGCGACTTCTTCCACTACTGCGACAACTACATCGACGCGGTGGACCGGGCGGCCGAACGCTTCGCCTGCCCCGACGGCGCGCGGGCCGACCCGGCGGCACGGGCGGCCGAGACGCTCGCCGCCGCGGGCATCGAGGTGGCGGTGGCCGAGATCAGCGGGCTTCGGCAGTTCGACCAGGCGGCAGGCCGTCTTGCGCTTTCGGCGCGGGCGCCGGCGCCGACCCGCATTTTCCAGCTTCTCCACCAGGTCGCGCTCGTCACCCAGAACGCGCTGCTGGAGGCGACGCTCGATCTTGCCCGCTTTCAGTCCGACACGGCGCGCGACATCGCCAAGACAGGGCTTGCCAACTATTTCGCCGGCGCGGCGCTGATGCCGTATCGGGCGTTCCTCGAGGCCGCACAGGCCGAGCGGCACGATCTGGAGCGGCTCGCCGACCTCTTCGGCGCCTCGATCGAGCAGGTCGCCCACCGGCTCTCCACGCTGCAGCGCGCGGGCGAGAAGGGGATCCCGTTCTTCTTCGTGCGCGTCGATCAGGCCGGCACCATCACCAAGCGGCATTCCGCAACGCGGCTTCAGTTCGCCCGCTTCGGCGGTGCCTGCCCGCTCTGGAACGTGCATGGCGCCTTCGAGGCGCCGGGGCGGTTCCTGCGCCAGCTGGCCGAAACGCCGGATGGCGTACGCTATCTCTGCCTCGCGCGCGAGGTGTCGAAGCCGGCCGGCGCATGGGGCGCGCCGGTCCGCCGCTTTGCCATCGGCCTCGGCTGCGAGGTCAAGCACGCGCGCGCCCTCGTCTATGCCGACGACCTCGACCTGACGAAGGGCTTCGAGCCGATCGGCATCTCGTGCCGGATCTGCGAGCGGGTCACCTGCCACCAGCGGTCTGTGCCGCCGCTCGAGCGGCGGTTGCGGATCGACCCCGACCGCCGCGGGCTTCTGCCCTACGAGATCGGTGAGTAGCGGGCACCGGCGCGGAGGCTGTCGCGGCGGATCCTGGCGGCCTCGCGCCGGAGGTCAGCCGGACTGCGTCAGCGCCGGCGTCATGCGGATCAGCGTCGGCCCGGGTGCGGCGAGGGCCGCGACCACCGCCGCCTGCAGTTCGGCGAGGCTGCCGGGCTCTTCGGCCAAGGCCCCCCAGGCGCGGGCCAGCGCGAGGAAGTCGGGGTTGCGCAGCGTCACCGCGTTCGGCGCGATCTGGGCGCGGATCATGCTCGCCTCGATCTCGCCGAGCTTGCCGTTGTCCCACAGCAGGATCGGCAGCGAGAGGCCGAGCTCCACCGCCGTCCCGAGTTCCTGGATCGTGTACTGCAGGCCGTAGTCGCCGGCGATCGCGACGACCGGCCGGCCGGGAAGCCCGACCTTGCCGCCGATTGCCGCGGGCAGCGCGTAGCCCAGCGTGCCGAAGCCGAACGGGTGGTGCCAGAGGCCCGGCTGCGCAAGGTCCCACACCTCCTTCGCGGTATAGGCCAGCTGGGTCATGTCGGAGAAGACCACCGTGTCGGACGGCAGCGCCATGCGCAGTGCATCGCAGACCGGCACGATGCCCGGCCGCTCGGCATCGGCCTCGGCGCGCCAGCGCCCCCGGGCGGCCGCGCATTCGGTGGCGGTCCAGCCAGGGGCCGCCGTCCAGGTGCCCAGCGCCGCTTCCAGCGCCTCGCAGAAGGCGCGCGCATCGGCGCGGATCGTGTAGGACGACCGCGCCCGGTCGACCGTCGCATCGGCATCGAGGTCGACGCGGATCATCCGGCCCTTGTGGCCCAGCGCATCGCGCCAGATGTCCACCTCGGCCAGCCGCGAGCCGAGCACCAGCACCAGATCGGCGCTGGCGATCAGGTCGCTGCTGCCGGGCCGGGCGAGGTAGCTGCCGAGCCAGAGGGGGTAGCCGGGATCGACGACGCCGCGCCCGGCATAGGTGGTGAAGGCCGCCATGCCGAGCCGCGGCAGCAGCCGGGCCACGGTCGGCGCGGCCGGCCCCGCCCCGCCACCCAGGATGGCGAGCGGCCGCTTCGCCCGGCGCAGCATCTCGGCCGCGGCGAGGACGTTCTGCGGATCGGGCAGGAACCGGCTTTCGATATGCGCCTCGTCCGGCCAGTCCGGCGCGGGCGCGGTCAGAAGGCCGATCGGCACCTGGACATGCTTGGGCGCGCGCCGGCCGGCCGCGAACTCGCGGAAGGCCTGGCCGATCAGCCGGTAGGCGCCCTCGGCGTCGGCGGCGGTCCTCGACCAGTCGCTGACCGTCGCCGCCGCGCCCTCCTGGTCCTTCATCTCGTGCAGCTTGCCCTTGCCGGTCCCGGCATCCGCCGGATCAAGGCAGGACGAGATCACCAGCATCGGCACGCTGTCGCTGTAGGCCTGCCCCATCGGCGTCAGGATGTTGGTCAAGCCAGGCCCGGTGATGACATAGGCCACCCCCGGCAGGCCGGTCGCGCGGGCATAGCCGTCGGCCATGAATCCGGCGCCCTGCTCGTGCCGCGGCAGGACATGGCGCAGCCCCGCCTCCTCGATGCCGCGGTAGAGTTCCTGGTTGTGGACGCCGGGGATGCCGAAGATCACCTCGACGCCGCGCGCCCTCAGCATGTGCGAGATATGGGCGCCGAGCGGGCGTGACGGCATCAGGTCCTCCAGAACCGGATGGTGAAGATCGCGAGGACGACCAGGAGCTCGAGCCGCCCGATGAGCATGCCGAACGACAGAAGCCACTTCGCGGTGTCGTTGACCGCCGCGAAGTTGCCGGCGGGGCCGATCGTGTCGCCGAGCCCCGGGCCGACATTGGCGATCGCCGTCGCCGCGCCCGAGAGCGACGTCACGAAGTCGAGACCGGTCATCCCGAGGAGGACCGCCATGGTCCCGAGGCTGACGGTGAACAGGACGAAGAACGACATCACCGAGGACAGCACCTCCTCGTCCACCGGGCGGCCGTCGTAGCGCGCCACGAAGATGCCGTTCGGCGAATGCAGGCGGCGGATCTGCGCGCCGATCGCCGAGAACAGGATCTGGTAGCGGAAGATCTTGACCGAGCAGCAGGTTGAGCCGGCGCAGCCGCCAACGAGCCCGAGGAAGAAGAACAGCACGACCGGGAACGCGCCCCAGAGCTGATAGTCGACGCTGGCATAGCCGGTGCCGGTGATGATCGAGGTCACGTTGAAGAGCGCCTCGCGGAACGCGTGCTCGAGCCCGTCGTCGTTCACGACGATGCGGAACAGCGTCATCGCGAGCGTGGTCACGGCGATGACCGAAAGGAAGGCGCGGATCTGCACATCGACGAAAAGCGGCCGCGCCGCGCCGACGACAAGCTGGACATAGCGGACGAAGGGCAGGCTCGCCAGCACCATGAAGACCGCGGCGACGTATTCGGCCGGGCCCTGGAAGGCGCCGAACGAGGCATCGCGGGTCGAGAACCCGCCGGTCGAGACCGAGGTCAAGGCATGGTTGATCGCGTCGAAGGGGCGCATGCCGAGCGCCATGTAGGCCATCGCGCAGGCCGCCGTCAGCGCCACGTAGATGACCGAGATCTGCCGCGCGATGCCTGCGGCGCGGGGCAGGATCTTGCCCATCGTCTCGAACGCCTCGGAGCGGAAGATCTGCATGCCGCCGATGCGCAGTTCGGGCAGGAACACCATCGCCACGATGATGATGCCGATGCCGCCGAACCACTGCGTCATCGAGCGCCAGAGCAGGAGCCCCTCGGGCAGGTCGTCGAGGCCGACGAACACGGTCGAGCCGGTCGTGGTGAAGCCCGACATCGCCTCGAAGAACGCATCGACGGGGCGCGCCTCGGTTTCACCGAACAGGAACGGGATCGCCCCGAAGAGCGGCAGGACGACCCAGACGCTGGTGGTGAGGAGGAAGGTCTGCTGCAGGGTGAGCCGCGGCTGGGCGCCGTTCGCCGAGGCGAGCGCGAGAAGCGTGCCGGACAGGACCGTGACGATGGCGCCCTGGAGGAACACCGGCCATTCGCCGTTGCCATAGCCGAGGTCGGTCGCCATCGGCACGAGCATCGTGACGCCCAGCACCGCGACGAGCAGGCCGATGACGTATCCGACAGGGCGCAGATCGGGCATGGCCGAGGCTTGGCGCCGCGCCCGACGGCTGTCAAGCACCGCGGCGGCGCCTCGGGCATCGACGCGCTGGCGGCCCCCGGGGCGGCCCCTGTTGTCCGCCCCGGGCGACCAATGGGCGCCCGACGGCACCGGGCGCCTAGCGCGGCCAGTCGCGCAGGGAAACCAGCATCTCGACCACCCGCGCCACCTGCCACTCCGCCGTCGCCCGGCCCTTTCCGGCGGTCGCCAGATGCGCCTCGCCGACGACGCCGTCGGGGTTGAGGTCGGTCGCGATCCAGCCGTAGGCGAGCGGGCCGGTCGGCGGAACAGGCGTCCTCTCGGCGCTGCTCGGGAAGTCGCGCGCGGCGGCCATGTCGACCGTGCCGGGCGCGAAGTGGAGCATCAGCGACGTCTCCATGTCGCCGCCGTGGATGCCGAAGCGGCGCTCGCGCTCGGAGTAGAGGCCGTCGGGCGCGCCGAAATTGCCCCAGCCGCAGCGGACGCAGAGCAGGTCCGCCTGGACCCGCAACTCGCGGGCAAGGATCTCGATCAGGGCCGCGTTGCCGCCATGGGAATTGACGATGACGAGCGTCCTGACCCCCGCGCGGGCGACCGCCAGACCGATCTCGCGCCACGCGGCGAGCGCGGTCTCGGCGGTCATCGTCAGCGTCCCCCGGGCCCAGAGATGCTCGTTCGACTTGCCTATCGCCTGGGTCGGCAGGATGAGGAGGTCGAGCGTGTCCGGGCACTGGCGGCGGAGCTCGGCGAGCATCCCTTCGGCGATCAGCCAGTCGGTTCCGGTGGGCAGGTGCGGCCCGTGCTGTTCGACCGCCGCCACGGGCAGCATGGCGATCGTGCCGGCGGCGAGGCGGTCGAAGTCCGGCGCGCGGAGATGCGCCCAGTCGCGCGCGGTCATGCGGGCTGCTCCTGGTTGCGGGGGACGGGCCCGATCAGGCGGTCCATCTTCCGCGCGACCCGTTCCAGATGCCGCGCGCGGCTTTCGGGGGTGGAGCTGTCCATCAGGTAGTGCGCCGCGAAGGCCGTCCGCCGGGCCGGCGCGCAGAGGATGCCCACGCCGCGCAGCAGAGTGCGCCGGCCTGGCGCGCCGATGAGGAAGGTCAGCCAGCGCGAGGCCCCGCAGGTGGTGAACACGCCGAGCCGGGTGATGTGGCCGAGGCCGGGGCGGATGGTGCGGCGCGTCGCATCGGGCATCAGGAAGGCCACATCCGGCAGGAGCACGCGGTCGAGCCAGCCCTTGAGCATCGCCGGCAGGCCGTACCACCAGGTCGGATAGACGAAGATCAGCGTGTCGGCCCATAGCAGGTCGGCGCAGTCCTGCGCGACCGGGGCGCGGTTCGCCGGGCTGTCGAGGTAGCCCGCATGCTCCCCGGCCCTCAGTACCGGGTCGAAGCCGCGCCCGTAGAGGTCTTGGAGGCGGACCTCGGCGCCGGCCGCGGCGAGCCGGTCCAGCACCACGTCGCGCACCGCAGCGGTGAAACTGCCCTCGCGCGGGTGGCAGTAGATGACGAGCGCGCGCATCAGAACGTCTCCATCGCGGCCTGCGTCCGGGCGAGGAAGGCGGCCCGGTCGGCGCCCGTCGCGCGGTTCATGTCGTAGAGCGCAAGATAGCGCAGCCGGTCCGGGCGGCAGACATGCCAGACCGCGCGTGTGAAGGACCTGCGCGGCGGGTCGCCGACGAGGAGCGCGCGCAGCCGCGTGCCGCCGTAGGTGGTGACCGCCGCGAGGCGGCGGATGTTGGTGAGATTGGGCATCACCCGCCCGTCCTCGAGCCGGAACGACACGCCGGGCAGGAACACCCGGTCGAGAAAGCCCTTGAGGATCGCCGGATAGCCGAAGTTCCAGACCGGGAACACCATGACCAGCGCCTCGGCCGCGCGCAGCCGGTCGACATAGTCCTGCACCGCCGCGCAGTTCGCGCCGACCGCATGGTATCCGCGCCGTTCCTCGGCCGACAGCACCGGGTCGAAGCCCTCGGCATGGAGGTCGCAGTCGTCCACCTCCCAGCCGCGCCGGTCGAGCGTCTCGACCACCCGGAGGTGCAGTGCGGCCGAGAAGCTCTCGGGCACCGGATGAGCGAAGAGCACAAGGGCGCGGGTCACGGGCGTGGCGCCGGGGCCGCGGCTTCGGTGGTCGGTCGCGCCGCGGCGGGCCACACATGGCGCGTGGTTCTCCTTTCGGAGGGAGGCGATGGCGGGCGCGCGCGTCGACCTTCCCAGGGCGCAGACTGGCGCGGGGCGCCTGCGCCCGCCGGTCCGGCGCCGGTCATCATCCGGCGGCCCGCATGCCGGGATAGGCGTACATCCGGTCGTAGCGCCAGTCGGGGTCATCCCATGCGATCATCTTGCCGGGGTTGAGGAGGCCCTTGGGGTCGGCCTCGCGCTTGAAGGCCAGCTGGCGGTCGTCCACCGTCTGGCGGCCGCCTTCCTCGAGCGTGTAGCGGTGCGGGTTGAAGATCATGCAGCCCGCCTCCTCATGGGCGCGGATGATCTCGTCGAGCCGCGCCTCGGTGGTGAACTTCACAAGAGAGAGGCCCGCGAACATCGTGCGGCCGTGCTCCTTCATCACTTCAAGATGCTGCAGCACCTCGGGAGAGAACCTGGCGCGCATCGCCTCGACCTGTTCCAGGCACGATCCCGGCATGTAGCGGACCTGCAGGTAGGTGATCGAGGGGTCGACCTTCAGCGCGCGCAGCGTGGTGTGGTTCCAGCCGTATTCGAAGACCGGACCGGGATGCTTCGGCCAGTCGGTCTGGTCCGAGCGCCAGATCAGGCGGGCGCCGGGGCGGCGGGCGAGGAAGGTCAGGAAGCCGTCCATCGCGTGGGGTGCTATCATGAGCGCGAGGAGGTGGGTGCCTTGGCCCACATGCGGCGCCACGCGCTGGAAGTAGGCATGCGCCGTGGGCGCCTCGAAGGCGGAGACGAGCTTCTTCAGGATGCCGTCCTCGTTGCCGAGGTCGTGGGCAAAGGCCGCCGCCTCGGCGAAGGGCTCCTCGATCGCCACGAAGATCTCGACCCAGTCGTAGGCCGGGGCGAGCGGCATCTCGATCTCGGTGATGATGCCGTTGGTGCCGTAGGCATGGGAGACGCGGGCCAGTTCCTCGCCGCGGAAGTCGAGCACGCGCGGCGTGGCCTCCATCGTCACCACGCGCAGCCGGATGATGTTGCCGGGGTCGCGCAGCGCGCCCCAGGTACACGAGCCGACGCCGCCGGAACCGCCGGCGATGAAGCCGCCGATCGTCGCGGTGGCCCAGGTGGAGGAGAACATGCGGATCTCCTGGCCGGAATGCGCCCGCGTGGCGGCGTCGAGGTCCTTGAGCAGGCAGCCCGGTTCGACGATCACCCGGCCGGGATGGATCTCCTTCACCGTCGTAAGGTGCTTCAGATGCAGGATGCAGCCGCCGGCGAGCGGCATCGCCTGGCCGTAGTTGCCCGTACCGGCGCCGCGCGTCGTGACCGGCACGTCGTGGGCATGGCAGGCGCGCAGCACCTCGATCACCTCGGCCTCCGAGCGCGGCGCCACGACGAAATCGGCCGTGATGTGGTCGAGCCGGTCTTTCAGCACCGGCGAATACCAGAAGAAGTCGCGGCTTTTCGCCTTCACCGAAACCGGGTTCTCGTCGATCTCGAGATGGCTCAGGGCGGCCTTGGCGGCAGCGACGTTCGGGCTCATGCGGTCCTCATCAGGGGGTCGAGTTCGGAATAGTCGGGCAGCCGCCGGTCGATGGCGAGGCCGCCGCGCAGCACGATCCGGTCGGATTGCGGGCGGGCGAAGAGCTCGGTCCAGCTGCGGGCGTTGAAGATCACGAGGTCGGCCGGCGTCCCTTCGGCGAGCGAAGGCTGCGCGAAGCCGCAGGCGCGGGCCGGGTTGGTCAGGACGGAATGCACCCAGTCGGCATCGGCATGGTCGAGATGGCCGATGCGGGTGGCCTGGCGGAGGACTTCGAGCATGTCGAGATCGCCGTAGGCGTAGAACGGGTCGCGGGTATTGTCCGAGGCGAAGCTGACCGGAATGCCGCGCGCCTTCATCTCATGGACCAGCGTGATGCCGCGCATCACCGGCGTGCGGCCCGGCCGGCGGTGCTGGAGGTAGAGGTTGCACATCGGCAGGCTGACGACATGGAGCCTCGCCTTCGCCACGAGATCGAGCGTAGACATCGCGCGGGCCTCGTCCTGCGCGGAAAGCGAGCAGCAGTGGCCGACGACGACGGGGGCAGCGAATCCGGTCTCGATCACGGTTTCGGCGATCATCCGCAGGGTTTCGGCGGCGGGGTCGAGCGTCTCGTCGACATGGAAGTCGGCCGACAGCCCCCGCGCCTCGGCCAGCCGGAAGAAGCCGACAAGCCGGTCCTTCAGATCGGGCAGCGGGTAGGTGACCATGCCAAGGACGCCGCCCGCATCGGCCACAATGTCGGCGGTGGCGCGGAAGGCGCCATCCTCGGAGAAGGTGTCGCAGCCGATCAGGCAGGCGCCCTGCAGGTCGATCCGACCGGCCCAGTCGGCACGGAGTTCGCGGAATACCGGCCACGAAATGCCGTCCTGCGGCGGGATCGAGTCGAGATGGGTGCGGATGGCGCGGGTGCCGTGGCCGTAGGCGCAGCGCAGGCCGAACTCCATCCGCGCGCGCACGTCCTGGGCCGACCAGTTGGCGGCGCGGTCGGCGGCCACCGTGTCGAGCGCGCCCGCGAAGCTGCCGTCCGGGTTCGGCGCGCGGGGCCAGATATGGCCCTTGTCGAGATGGGTGTGCATGTCGACGAAGGCGGGCAGCGCCATCGCGCCGGCCATGTCGACGGCGATCGGCTGGGGCGCCGCGATGCGGCCCTCGGCAAGCGACAGGTCGGTGCGGATCAGGTCGCCCTCGCGCCCGAGGAGGCAGGCGGGAACGGTGACGTTGGTCAGGGTCACCGCGCCGGTGGGCAGGGTGCGGAAGTCCATCACCCCTCCCGCCGGATCGCGCTTTCGTGCCACTTGTGCAGCAGCGCCCAGCTGATCCAGCTGAGCACCAGGTAGATCGCGATCCCGGTGACGACGATCAGCACCAGCGCCGCGAAAAGCCGCGGCATGTTGAGCCGGTAGGAGGCCTCGAGGATCCGGAAGGCGAGGCCCGAGCCGATGCCGCCCGAGCCGGCGACGAATTCGGCCACCACCGCGCCGATCAGGGACAGGCCGCCGGCGATGCGCAGGCCGCCGAGGAAATAGGGCAGCGCGGCGGGCAGCTGCAGGTAGCGCAGCCGCTGCCAGCGCGAGGCGCGGTAGATCGTCATCAGGTCGCGCAGGTTGTGGTCGGCCGAGTTGAGGCCGAGCGTGGTATTCGACAGCACCGGGAAGAAGGCGACGATCCAGGCGCAGATCAGGAGGCCAGCGAGCTTGCTTTCGACATAGATGAAGATCAGCGGCGCGATGGCGACGATCGGCGTGACCTGGAGGACAACGGCGTAGGGAAAGAGCGACATCTCGATCCACTTCGACTGGGTGAAGAGGATCGCCAGGCCGCCGCCGAAGACCACCGCCAGCGCGAGCGCCATGAAGGTGATGGAGAGCGTCACGCCCCAGGACGGGGCCAGGGTGCCGAAATCCTCGACCAGCGTGCGGGCGACGAGGCCGGGGCCGGGCAGGATGTAGTGGGGGATCTCGTTGGCCGTGACGATCCACTGCCAGCCGCCGATGAACAGCACGAAGAACAGTGCGGGCAGGGCCCATCGGCCGACCGCCGCGACGCGGCGGGCACGCAGGCGCTGCGCCTCCTCGGGGTCGATCACGCCGAACCCGGCGCCGGCATCGTCAGTGGCTGTCATGCGCGCCTCCGATGGCCTCGACCAGCGCGTCCGAGGTGCGCCGGGCGATGGCCGCGTATTCTGGCGAGGTGCGGAATCGCATGCCCCGGGGATAGGGCGCCTCGACGGCCAGTTCGCGCACCACGCGGCCCGGACGCGGCGCCATCACCACGATCCGGTCGGACAGGAACACGCTTTCGAACACCGAGTGCGTGACGAAGATGACCGTGCAGTCGAGCCGGGACTTCACCGCGAGGAGGTCGTCGTTCAGCTTCTGCCGCGTGATCTCGTCGAGCGCGGCAAACGGTTCGTCCATCAGGATCAGGCTGGGCCGCGTGACCAGCGCGCGGGCGATCGATACGCGCATCTTCATGCCGCCGGAAAGCTCGCGCGGATAGGCGCCCTCGAAGCCGGTGAGGCCGACCATGTCAAGCGCCGCGGCCACCTCGTCCGCACAGTCACGGCGCGCCCGGCCCTTGAGGCGGAGGGGCAGCCAGACATTGTCGGCAACGGTTCCCCAGGGCATCAGCGTCGGCTCCTGGAAGACCACGCCGAGGTTTTCGGCCGCGGCCGGATCGGCCCAGCGGATCCTGCCCTCGGTCGGGCTTGTCAGGTCGGCGATCAGGCGCAGCGCCGTCGACTTGCCGCAGCCAGACGGCCCGAGGAGCGACAGGAAGTCGCCCTGCCGCACCTCAAGCGACATGCCCTTCAGCGCCACGATATCGCGCCCGAAGGTCTTGCCGACGCCCTCCATCGCAAGCAGGACGTCGCGGCTCGCGGCCTCCCCCGCGCCGGCGGGAGAGGATCTGGTACCGTCGGCCATCACTGACCCGTCAGCGCCTTCTCGACCTCGAGCGAGACGCCCTTGTTGGTGAACTCGGTCGTGTAGGCCTGGGTGTAGTCGAGATCGGCCGGCAGCACGCCGGCGGTGACCATGACATCGAAGAACTGCTTCATCTTCTCGTCGGTCATGGCGCCGATGCCCAGCGTCTCGGTATCGCCGGAGTCGACGATGCCGTAGTCCTTCAGCGCCTCGATCGAGAAGGCGAGCTGCTCGTCGGTCATGTCGGGGTTGTCTTCCTTGATCTTTGCCAGCGCCGCGGCGTTGTCGCCGTAGAGGAAGTTGGCCCAGCCCTTGGCCGAGCCCTCGACGAAGCACTGCACCGCCTCGGGCCGCTCGTCGATGGTCGCCTGCATGGTGGCGATCATCGTCGAATAGGCGGGATAGCCCTGGTCGGCCAGCAGCCAGACATCGGGCTCGATGCCCGCCTCCTGCGCGACCGCGAAGGGCTCCGAGGTGACGTAGCCCTGCTGCGCCGAGTCGGGGTTGGCGATGAACGGCGCGGGGTTGAACGTGTAGGGCACACGCTTGGCCGGGTCGAAGCCGTATTCGCTTTCGAGCCAGCGGAAGTAGGTCACGAAACCCTCGTCGCCGATGATGTATTCGGGCAGCGCCGCCACGTCGGCGAAGGCCGCGACCCTGCCGGGATGGGTCATCAGGATCTGCGGATCCTTCTGGAAGTCCGACGCCACGAGCACCATCGGAATGCCTTCCTGCACCGCCGAGAGGCCGCCGAGCGGGCCGCCCATGTAGAAGTCGATGTTGCCGGCCAGAAGCTGGGCGCGGTTGTTCACCTGCGGGCCGCCCGGAACGATGGTGACATCGAGGCCGCAGGCGGCATAGGTGCCGTCGACTACCGACTGGTAGTAGCCGCCATGCTCGGCCTGGGCGACCCAGTTGGTGCCGAAGCTGACGGCCTCCTGGCCCGTGGCGCCGGTGGCGGCGACGGCGAGCGCGGAGACGAGAAGCGAGCGCTGAAGGAACATCTGTGACCCCCTGTTGATTCCCCTCGCGGCGAAGCTAGGCCGCTGGCGGGGCCCGGCACGAGGGCCGGACGCCGATTCCCCGCCGGCGGGGCCCGCTTTCCGGCCCATGCCAGCAGATTCGGACGGCAATTGCACGATTCTTGTGCAGCAGCCGCCGGCCCGGCGGCCTCTGCGCGCTTCCGGAGCGCCGCAGGCCCCGCTAGGCTGCCCGGCATGGAGGGGTCCGGCATGCGCGAACTGAAGCCGGCGGCGATCCGGCCGCCCTTTGCCCGCTACGCCCACGGCGTCGAGGTGCCGCCCGGGGCGCGCCTCGTCCTGGTGTCGGGCCAGCTCGGGATCGGGCCGGACGACCGCGCGCCCGAGGGCGCGGCCGAGCAGGCGGCGCTGTGCTTCGCGAACTGCGCCGCGATCCTCGCCGCGGCCGGCATGGGGCCGCAGGACGTGATCCGGATCAACGCCTTCGTGACCGACCGGGCGCACATGGCGGGCTACATGGCCGCCCGCGACCGCTGGCTTGCGGGGCTGGAGCGGCTGCCGGCCTCGACGCTCGTCATCGTCTCGGGCTTCACACGGGCGGAGTTCCTGGTGGAGGTCGAAGTGACGGCGGCGAAGGTCTGAGCGATGACGGTGTCTGGCTACGGCGATCATGACGCGCTCGGCCTGGCCGCGCTGGTGGCGACCGGCGCGGTGACGGCGGGCGAACTGCTGGACGAGGCGCTGGCGCGGGTCGAGCGGCTGAACCCGGCGATCAACGCGGTGGTGCTTGTGCAGGAGGCGGCAGCCCGGCGGGCGATCGCCGGGGCGCTGCCCGCGGGGCCGTTCCGCGGGGTGCCGTTCCTGCTCAAGGACCTCGGCGCCGAGGCGGTGGACTTCCCCTCGCACAACGGCTCGCGGCTGCTGATGAACACCCGTTACGACCGCGACAGCGCGATCTTCGAGCGGCTCCGCGCCAGCGGGCTTGTCACCTTCGGCCGTACCACCTCGCCCGAGGGCGGGATCGGGCCGGCGACCGAGGCGGCGGTCTATGGCGGGCCGACGCGCAACCCGTGGGACCTGTCGCGGACCTCGGGAGGGTCGTCCGGGGGCGCCGCAGCAGCGGTCGCGGCGGGGATCGTGCCGGCCGCGCACGGGTCGGACGGCGGCGGGTCGGTCCGCATCCCGGCATCGTCCTGCGGGCTTTTCGGCTTCAAGGCGACGCGGGCCCGGTTTCCCGACGGGCCGTATGCCGGCGAGGGCTGGGCAGGCATGGCGATCGACGGGTTTCTCACCCGGACCGTGCGCGATGCAGCGGCGCTGATGGACGCCTGCGCCGGGGCAGATCTCGGCGCGCCGTACTGGGCGCCGCCGCTGGCCGAAGGCTACGCCGCGGCGATCGCCCGGCCTCCCCCGCCGCTGCGCGTCGCGCTCTGCACGACGACCTTCGCCGGCGCACCGGTCGATCCCGAATGCCGCGAGGCCGCCGAGGATGCGGCGCGGCTCTTGGAGGACCTTGGCCACCGTGTCGAGGAGGCGCGGCCGGCGGCCGATCATTCCGGCATGCTGCGCGCCTGGACGACGATCGTCGCCTGCGGCACCGCGCTGGGCGTGCGGAGCGTGCTGCGGGGCCGTGCGCTGGAGCCCGGCGAGGTGGAGGGCGTCACGCGGGGCGCGGTCGCCCATGCCGAGGGGCTGAGCGGTGCCGACTACCTTGCCGCGGTCGGCCGCATCCATGGCTATGGCCGCCAGATGGCGGCCTTCTTCGAGGGCTTCGACATCCTCCTCTCGCCGACGCTGGCCGAGCCGCCGGCCGAGGTCGGGCGGTTCGCGCACATTGTCGAGGACTACGTGGCCTTCCGGATGGGCGCCGGCATGGTGTTCGACTATTCGCCGTTCTGCGCGCCATTCAACGCCTCGGGCCAGCCGGCGGCCTCGGTGCCGCTGCACTGGACGGCCGGGGGGCTGCCGGTCGGGGTGCACCTGGCGGCCCGGTTCGGCGCCGACGAGGTCCTGATCGCGCTCTGCCGCCAGATCGAGCAGGCGCGGCCCTGGATCGACCGGCGGCCGCCGCTGGCACTCTAGCGGGGTTGCCAAGGCTGCACGCGCCGGCGCAGCATGGGCTGGCTGCTGATGGGGGAAGCGGGTGACTGACGGAACGGCGGTTGAGGCGCGCGGGGTCGTCAAGGTCTTCGGGCAGGGCGACGCGGGGCTGCGGGCGCTTAACGATGTCTCGGTCTCTATCCAGAGGGGCGAGTTCTTCACGTTGCTCGGACCTTCGGGCTGCGGCAAGACCACGCTGCTGCGCTGCATCGCAGGGTTCGAGACGCCGACCGCCGGCGCCATCCTGCTCTCGGGGCGCGACATCACCGCGGCCCCGCCGAACCGCCGGCCGGTCAACACGGTGTTCCAGTCCTATGCGCTCTTTCCCCACCTGACCGTGGCACAGAATATCGGATTCGGACTGGAGATGATGGGCCGACCCCGGGCCGACGTGGCCGCCACGGTCGGAAAGATGCTGGAGCTGGTCAGGCTCGAGGCCTTTGCCGGGCGCCGGCCGCAGCAGCTGTCGGGCGGACAGCAGCAGCGCGTCGCGCTCGCCCGCGCGCTCGCGCCGGCGCCGGAGGTGCTGCTGCTCGACGAGCCTCTCTCGGCGCTCGACCTCAAGCTGCGCAAGGAGATGCAGGGCGAGCTGAAGCGCCTTCAGCACGAGACCGGGATCACGTTCGTCTTCGTGACCCACGACCAGGAAGAGGCGCTGACGATGTCGGACCGCGTCGGCGTGATGCGCGCGGGGCGGCTCCTCCAGGTCGGTCCGCCGCGCGAGATCTACAACCGCCCGGTCAACCGCTTCGTGGCGGATTTCATCGGCGAGACGAACTTCCTGCTCGGACGGGTCGAGGGCGGCGCGATCCTGTTGGCATCGGGCGGGCGGATCAAGACCCCGGATCAGGTTCGGGGCTGGCCCACGGATCCGGGCCAGGGCGGCGCAGGGCGGGGCGAGGTCACGCTCGCCGTCCGTCCGGAGCAGGTCCGGATCGGGCCGCAGGGCGAACCGGGAAGCCTGCCTGCCACCGTGTCCGACACCGTCTATTTCGGCACCGACACGCATTGCCACCTGCGGCTCGGGGACGGGACCGAGATCGTCGCTCGGCTGCAGTCGCCGCCCTCGGGCGATGTCGGCCTTGCGCGGGGCGCCGAGGTCGGCGTGCACTTCGCGGAAGGCGCGGTGCAGGTACTGGGGGATTGAGGATGGCTGCGGGTGGCGAGGCGGCGCGGGCGAGGCAGCGGGCGCGGACCGGCTGGCTCCTCTCGACCCCGGCGCTTGCGCTCCTTCTGATCGGTGCCTCAGGGCCGCTGCTGATCGTTGTCGTCTATTCGTTCCTGACGCCGGGCGAATACGGCAACGTGGTCTGGGACTTCTCGCTCGACGGCTGGTTCCGCGTGTTCCTCGAGCGCGACATCTTCGACGGCACGGTCAGCGCGGCGGACGCGCATCTGACGATCTTCTGGCGCAGCGTGAAGCTGTCGCTCCTTACCACGCTCATCACCTTTGTACTGGGTCTGCCGACCGCCTGGTTCATCGCCACCCGACCGCCGCAGCAGCGGGCGATGTGGCTGTTCCTCATCACCATACCGTTCTGGACCAACCTCCTGATCCGGACCTTCGCGATCATGGAGGTGATCCGCAACGAGGGGATCCTGAACAGCGCGCTGGTCTGGTCGGGCGTGATCGACGCTCCGATCCAGATCGTCTTCACCGAGACGGCGGTGCTGATCGGCATGGCCTATGTCTACCTGCCGCTGATGGTGCTGCCGCTCTACGCCGCGATCGACCGGTTCGACTTCCGCCTGATCGAGGCCGGCTACGACCTCTATGCAAGTCGCTGGCGCGTGCTGCGCCGGGTGATACTGCCGATCATCCGGCCGGGCATCGTCGCGGGGTCGATCCTCGTCTTCGTCCCGTCGCTCGGCGCCTATGTCACGCCGCGAGTGCTCGGCGGCGGCAAGCAGATGATGATCGGCAACTTCATCGAGCTGCAGTTCGGCCAGGGCCGCAACTGGCCGCTGGGCGCGGCGCTGTCGATGCTGCTGCTGATGATCGTGCTCGGGGCGCTGCTGGTCTATGTGCGGGCGACGACGCCGGAGGACCGCGATGGCTGAGACGTCCGCCCCGGGCACGCCCGCCGCCCCCGCCCCGGCGCCCGCAGGCGTCGCCGCGGTCCGCCGCGCGGTGCGGCCCTTCTCGGTCACCGCCCTGCCCGGCTTCACCGCGGTCGCCATCGCGGTCTTCGTGATGCTCTACCTGCCGATCTTCACGCTGGTAGCCTATTCGTTCAACGATTCCACCTCGATCTCGATCTGGGGCGGGTTCTCGCTGCGCTGGTACCGCGACGCGTGGGAAAACGACGTGGTGCAGGGGGCGGCGGTGCGGTCGCTGGTGATCGCCACCTGCGCCTCGCTGATCGCGACCAGCGTCGCGACGATGGCGGCGCTGGGAACCACCCGGCGCGGCAGGTTCCGGGGCCAGACGCTGATCTACGTGCTGATCAACCAGCCGCTGATGGTGCCCGAGATCGTGACTGCGGTGGCGCTGCTGATCTTCTTCGCGGCGATCAAGGTCGCGACCGGGTATCAGGGGCTCGGCTACCTGATCCTCGCCCACTCGGCCTTCTGCGTGCCCTTCGCCTACCTGCCGATCCGGGCGCGGCTGGAAGGGATGGACCTGACGCTGGAGACGGCGGCGGCCGATCTCTATGCCACGCCCTGGCAGACCTTCCGGCGGATCACGCTGCCGCTGATGGCGCCCGGCATCGTGGCGGGCGCCATGCTTGCCTTCGTGATCTCGCTCGACGACGTCATCATCACGGAGTTTGTGAAATCGGCCGGGCAGGATACGCTGCCGACCTACATGCTCGGCCAGTTGCGCCGGGCGATCACGCCCGAGGTCAACGCGATCTCGACCGCGCTTCTTGCGGTCACGGTCGTCATCCTCACGGCGTTCTTCCTGCTCACCAGAAAGCGGGGCTGAACCCCGCCGACGACAACCGACAAGGAGAAAGACGAGATGAGAAAGATCCTGATGACCTCGGTGGCGCTGACCGGCATCGCCTTCTCGGCGCAGGCCGAGGGGGTGCTGAACCTCTACAACTGGGGCAACTACACGAGCCCCGAGATGATCGAGAAGTTCGAGGCCGCGACCGGCATCGACGTGACGATCACCGACTACGATTCGAACGACACCGCGCTCGCCAAGGTCGAGGCGGGCGGGCATGGCTTCGACCTCGTCGTGCCGTCGGCCAACTACGTGCCTATCTGGGTCGAGAAGGGCCTCATCGTCGAGCTCGACCAGTCGAGGTTCTCGAACTTCGGCAACATCGCGCCCGAATGGATGGACGTGGCCTGGGACCCGGGCCGGAAGTTCACCATCCCGTGGCAGTGGGGCACGACCGGCGTCGCGGTCAACACCTCGGTCTACTCGGGCGACATCAACACCTCGGACATCTTCCTGAACCCGCCCGACGAGCTGAAGGGCAAGGTCAACGTCGTGCCCGAGATGAACGACGTGATTGCACTTGCCATCTTCCACGCCGGCGGCGAGGCCTGCACCGAGGATCTCGAGGTGCTGCGCAAGGTCCGCGACAACCTGATGGCCGCCAAGCCCCACTGGATCAGCATGGATTACGGCGCGACGGAAAAGCTTTCCACGAACGACTGGGCGGCCTCGGTCAACTGGAACGGCTCGACGATGCGCGCGCGGCTCGCCAACCCGCCGGTCGCCTACGGCTATCCGCGCGAGGGCTATCCGCTCTGGATGGATTCCGTCGCGCTCCTCGCCGACGCGCAGAACGTGGACAACGCCTATGCCTTCCTTGACTTCATCATGGAGCCGGAGAACGCGGCGATGATCTCGGACTTCGCGAAATACGCCAACGGCATCGCCGGGTCCGAGGAGTTCATGCCGGACGAGATGCGGACGGCACCCGAGGTGGTGGTGCCCGAGGACTTCAAGGCCGCCGGGCGGTTCCTGCCCACCTGCCCGTCCTCGGCGACTGAGCTCTACACCGCGATCTGGACGGAACTGCAGAAGTGATGGCTTCGGCCCGCCCGAGGGGAGCCGACCGGGGGCGGGCCGACCGGAACGGGGGAGGCGCGGCCTCCCCCGGACCCCCTTCGGGATATTTTTGAAACGGGGAAGAGGCCGGGCATGTCGATTGCCGATCTCTCCGCCACGGCCCTCTCGGACCTGGTCCGGCACCGGGAGGTGTCATGCGGCGAGGTCATGGCCGCGTTCCTCGACCGGATCGAGAGCCGCAACCCGGCAATCAACGCGATCGTGGCGCTGCGTCCGCGGGCCGACCTTCTGGCCGAAGCGGAGCAGGCCGACCGGCTGGAGCCGCGCGGCTGGCTGCACGGCCTGCCGCTCGCGGTGAAGGACCTGGCCGCTACGGCCGGCATCGTGACCACCTGGGGCTCGCCGCTTCACGCGGGCTTCGTGCCGGAGGCGGACGATATCCTGCCGGCGCGGCTGCGCGCGGCGGGCGCGATCCTGATCGGCAAGACCAATGCGCCCGAATTCGGGCTCGGCAGCCATACGTTCAACGAGGTCTACGGCACGACGCGCAACCCCTACGATCCGGCATGCTCGGCCGGCGGGTCGTCGGGCGGCGCGGCGGCGGCGCTGGCCGCGCGGATGCTGCCGGTCGCCGACGGGTCCGACATGATGGGCTCGCTCAGGAACCCCGCGGCGTTCTGCAACGTCTATGGTTTCCGCCCGTCGTTCGGCCTCGTCCCGGCCGATCCGGACGGCGACGTGTTCCTTCACCAGCTCGCCACCGACGGGCCGATGGGCCGCACGGTCGAGGACGTGGCGCGGCTGCTCGAGACGCTCGCCGGCCCCGACCCGCGGGTGCCGCACGGCATCCTGGCGGAGCCCTATGCCGAGGGCCTCGACGTCGAGATGGCCGGCTGCCGGATCGGCTGGCTCGGCGACTGGGGCGGCGCCTTCCCGACCGAAGCGGGCATCCTGCCGGCCTGCGAGGCGGCGCTCGCGACGTTCCACGACCTCGGCTGCAGCGTCGTGCCGGTCGCACCGCCCTTCCCCGCCGACGCGCTCTGGGAGAGCTGGACCACGCTGCGGTCCTGGGCGGTCGCGGCGCGGCTCGGCCCGCTGCTCGATGCGCACGGCCGGGACCGGCTGAAGCCCGAGGCGGTGTGGGAGGTGGAGCGCGGCCTCGCCCTCGACGCGATGGAAGTGCACCGGGCAAGTGTGGTCCGCTCGGCCTGGTATGCCTGCCTCGCCGGCCTCTTCGAGCACCACGACGCGCTGGCCCTTCCCGCCGCGCAGGTCTGGCCGTTCCCCGCCGACCGGCGCTGGCCGCGCGAGATCGCGGGCCGGGCGATGGATACCTACCATCGCTGGATGGAGGTCGTGGTGCCGGTCAGCCTTGCAGGACTTCCCTGCCTTGCCGTGCCGGCGGGCTTTGGCGCGGCCGGCCTGCCGACCGGCATTCAGGTCTTCGGACCGCGTGGCGCCGACCGGGCCATCCTGCGGCTGGGCCAGGCCTATCACCGCGCGACCGACTGGCCCGAGCGGGGGGCCCCCGCCCTGCCCCGGGCCCTCGCCGCAGCGGGGGCCGTTTCGGAGCAAGTGGCCCGCGGCACGGCGGGCGCCGCTCAGCTACCATCGAGGCCGGCGAGCGCAAGGTAGAGGTCGGGCCGCCGGTCGCGGAACACGCCCCAGGACCGGCGCAGATCGCGCGCGGCCCCCAGGTCGAAGGTCGCGCTCACCACCGCCTCGTCGTCGCGTCCCGCGCGGGCGCGGACCTCGCCGGTCGGCCCGACAAGGACCGACGAGCCGTAGAACGTGACCGCGCGGCCGTCCTGCACCTCGGTGCCGATCCGGTTCGCGGCGGCCAGGGGCACGATGTTGGCCGCGGCGTGGCCGCGCATCACCGTCTCCCAATGCGGCTGGCTGTCATAGCCCGGCGCCGGCGGTTCGGAGCCGATCGCGGTGGGGTAGAGCAGAAGCTCGGCGCCGAGCAGCGCCATCGCGCGGGCCGCCTCGGGGAACCACTGGTCCCAGCAGATGCCGACGCCGATCCGGCCGAAGGCGGTGTCCCAGACGCGGAAGCCGGTATCGCCGGGGCTGAAATAGTACTTCTCCTCGTAGCCCGGACCCTGCGGGATGTGGCTCTTGCGGTAGCGGCCGAGGACCGTTCCATCGGCGTCGACCATCGCGACGGCATTAAAGGCAGCCTCGCCCGCGCGCTCGAAGAACGAGACGGGCAGTACGACGCGCAGCTCGCGCGCCAGCGCCGCGAAACGGGCAACGAGAGCGTTGTCCGCGTAAGGGCGCGCGCGGGCAAGGTGGCGCGCATCCTCGGTGATGCAGAAGTAGGGCGTCTCGAACAGCTCCTGCAGCAGGATCACCTGCGCGCCCCCGCGCGCGGCGGCCCGCACCAGGCGCTCGGCCGCGGCGAGGTTCGCGGCGACATCCCACGAGCAGGCGAACTGCGTGACAGCAACGGTGATCTCGGGCATCGGCTCCCCCCTCGCGGCCGCTGCGGCGGCCGCGGCAGCGCTGATCCTGCACCGCCGCGCGGCGGGCGTCACCACCGTCGGGTCTTTCGCGACCCGCCGCCCGGCGCTATGACGCGCCATGCCGCTCACCCTGACCAGCCTCGCCGATCCGCGGACGCTCGGCTTCGACGAGGTGATCGACGTGCGCTCGCCCGCCGAGTTTGCCGAGGATCACCTGCCGGGCGCGGTGAACCTGCCGGTGCTCGACGATGCCGAGCGCGCCCGCGTCGGCACGGTCTACGTGCAGGACAGCCGTTTCCTCGCCCGCCGGATCGGCGCGGCGCTGGTGGCGCGCAACGCCGCGCGGCATCTGGAAGGACATCTGGCGGGGAAGGGACCGGGCTACCGGCCGCTCGTCTACTGCTGGCGCGGCGGCCAGCGGTCGGGCGCGTTCGCGACGATCCTCGGCCAGATCGGCTGGCGGGTCGAGACGCTGGCAGGCGGCTACCGCAGCTATCGCCGGCTGGTTCAGCAGGCGCTCTACGACGCGCCGTTTCCCGCACCCGTCATCCTGCTCGACGGCAACACCGGCAGCGCCAAGACCGAGCTTCTTGCGCATCTCGCGGGCGCGGGCCTGCAGGTCATCGACCTCGAGGGCATCGCCAACCACCGTGGCTCGCTCTTCGGGGCACGGCCGGGCGGGCAGCCCTCGCAGAAGGCATTCGAGAGCGCGCTGGCAGCGGCCGCCGCGGCGCTCGACCCCACGCGGCCGGTGATCGTCGAGGCCGAAAGCTCCAAGATCGGCGACCGGGTGGTGCCGCCGACGATCTGGGCGGCGATGCGGGCCGCGCCTCGGATCGAGCTGCGCGCGCCGCTCGACGTTCGCGCCGGCTATCTCACGCGGGCCTATGCCGACATGGCCGAGGATTGCCCGGCCTTCGCCGCGGTGCTCGACGCCCTGCGCCCCTATCACGCGGCGGAGCGGGTGGCGGACTGGCACCGCCTGCTTGCCGCGGGCGACCTGGTGGCGCTTGCGGGGGCGCTGATGGCCGAGCACTACGACCCCCGCTACGCCAAGCACCGGGCGCGGGCGGGGCCGGCCCAGGCGACGGTGGCGATCGACGACCTGGCCCCGCCCGGGCTTGCGGCCGCGGCGGCGCGGATTGCCGCGCTCGTCGACCGGCTGGCGGCCCCGAGGGCGGCCGGAACCGGCTGACCGCCGGGGTCAGGTGGCGCGGATAACCGGCGGCCCGGCAACGATCCGGCCGATGACCGACGCCGCGAAACCCGCCCCGGCAAGGCGCGCGAGCAGATCCGGCACCGCTTCGGCGGGGACCGCGGCCAGCAGGCCGCCGGCCGTTTGCGGATCGAAGAGCAGTTCGGCGCGCGCGGTCGCGGGCAGCGCCCATGCTTCCGCGACGGCCGCGTTCGTCGCGTGGAGGCTGGAGCGGATGCCGGCGGCGAGCAGGTCCTCGGCGCCCGCCAGCACGGGAAGCGCCGCAAGGTCGAGTTCGGCGCCCACGCCCGACGCTTCGAGCAGGCCCGCAAGGTGGCCGGCGAGGCCGAAGCCGGTGACGTCGGTCATGGCCCGCGCGACCGGGGCGAGGATCGCGGCGGCCGCACCCTGGGGCCGGGCCATGCTGGCAAGCGCGGCGGCAACCCACTCACCCCGCGCGGCAAGCTGCATATCGGCCGCCAGGATCACCCCGGTGCCGAGCGGTTTCGTCAGGACCAGCGCATCGCCGGCACCGGCGCCCGCCTGGCCGACCACCCGCCCGGCGGCGATGCCGGTCACCGTGAAGCCGACCGAAAGCTCGGCGCCGATTGCGCTGTGGCCGCCCACGATCTCGGCCCCCGCCTCGGCGAAGGCCGCGGCGGCGGCGGCCATGATCTCGGCCAGCGTTGCGGCCTGCAGCGGCGCGCTCATCCGCGGCAGCACCACCTGCGCAAGCGCCGCCTGCGGCGCCGCGCCCATCGCCCAGACATCGCCGAGTGCATGCACCGCGGCGATCCGCGCCAGCAGCCAGGCATCGGACGTGAAGGCGCGGAGCGTGTCGGTGGTCACCACCTGCCGGACGCCGCCGAGCTGCAGCACGGCTGCGTCGTCTCCCGCCCCGGCCGCGACATCGGCGCGGCCCGATACCGGCAGGCCGGCGAGCGCCGCTGCCAGCGCCGACCGGCCGACCTTGGCAGCGCAGCCACCGCAGAGCGGCTGCCCGCCCGCCTCGGCCCGCGCGCCGAGCGCCGCGAAGGCCGGAACGTCGGCGGCGGCCATCGGGCCGAGGTCGGCGAAGCCCGCCATGAACCGCCGGTCGATGTGGTCCTTCCAGCGCCAGATCCAGCCGCCGGCGGCGCGCAGGCCCGCGCGATCGGCCACCGCCCGCTTCGCGCCGCAGGAGATGAGCTTGAGGTAGTCGCGCTGGGGCCGGTACGGGCGGAGCGCTGCGCCGGCCAGCGCGGCGCGCAAGTTGTCGAACAGCACCGGCGCCTGCCGGACGGCGAAGACGCCGGCCTTGGGCCGCGGCGCATGCGCAAGATGCGCGCAGTCGCCCACCGCGAAGACCGCCGGGTCACCCACCGAGGCAAGCATGGGCCCGACCGTGACGAACCCCCCGGTCAGATCGAGCCCGGTCGCCGTAAGCCAGCCTTGCGGCCGCGCCCCGGCCGCCCCGGCGGTGAAAGCCGAAGGCAGGCGCTCGCCGCCCGCGAGGACGATGTGGTCGGGACCGACGGCCTCGACGCCCACGCCGGTGCGCAGGGCGATGCCGAGCCGCCGCGCCTCGGCGAGGATCGCGGCGCGGCTGCCCGGCGAGAGCTCGGCCAGAACCGTCGGCGACGCCTCGACGATGGTGACCGCATCAGGCCCCAGCCGGTGCGCCATCGCCATCGCCAGCTCGGCCCCGGCGACGCCGCCGCCGATCACCACCGCATCGCGCGGCGCGCCGGCCCCGACCGCCGCGACGTGCCGCGCCCAGGCCTCGGCGAAAGGGCCGAGAGGCTTCGCGGGGTGGGCATGGTCGGCAAAGCCCGGCAGGTCGGGCATCGCCGAGGTCACGCCGATGTCGATCGAGGCGATGTCGTAGCGCACCGGCGCGCGTCCCGGCACGTGGATATGCCGCGCGGCGCGGTCGATGCCGGCCGCGCGGCCGAGGATCAGCCGGGCGCCCGCGAAGCGGGCCAGGCGGACGAGGTCGATCATCAGCGCCTCGCGCGGATAGTGGCCCGCGACATGGCCGGGCAACATGCCCGAATAGGCCGCCACCGGCCACGGGTCGATCAGCGTCAGCCGCGCGCCCGGCAGCGGGTTCATCCCCCAGCGCCGCAGCACGAGGGCATGGGTGTGCCCGCCCCCGATCAGGACGAGGTCACGGGTGAGCGGACATTCCCTTTGCATGGGCCTTTCCCGGTTCGCCAGCAGCCGATAGCCTGCCCCGGATAGCCTCCGCCGGGGCGAAAGGCGAGGCCCGGCGCCGATCGGCCGGGGCCCGAGGGAGAAACAGGGTGGCCGCCGACAACCTGCCGTTCAGCCGTACCGAATATTCCGACCGCCTCGCCCGCGTCCGCACCGAGATGGCGCGCCGCGGCCTCGACCTGCTCATCGTGTCGGATCCGTCCAACATGGCCTGGCTGACCGGCTACGACGGCTGGTCGTTCTATGTCCACCAGGCGGTGATCCTCGCGCCCGGGGGCGAGCCGATCTGGTGGGGCCGCGGCATGGACGCCGCCGGCGCGCGGCGAACCGTCTGGATCGCCGAGCCGAACATCCTCGGCTATGCCGACAGCCTCGTGCAGAACCCCCGGGCGCACCCGATGGGCGACCTGGCATCCCGGCTGGCCGAGCGTGGCCTCGACCGCGGCCGGGCCGGGGTGGAGTTCGACAACTACTACTACTCGGCCGCCGCGCATGCCGCGCTCGGCGCCGCACTGCCCGACCTGCGCCTCGAGGACGCGACCGGCCTCGTCAACTGGCAGCGCGCCGTCAAGAGCCCGGCCGAGATCGGCTACCTGCGGCGCGCGGCGCGGATCGTCGAGCGGATGCACGCCGTGATCCGCCAGACCGCCGAGCCGGGCATGCCGAAGAACGTGCTGGTGGCCGAGATCCTGAAGGCGGGCGTGCTGGGCGCCGACGGCCAGTGGGGCGACTACCCCGCGATCGTGCCGATGGCGCCCTCGGGGATGGACGCCACCGCACCGCACCTGACATGGGACGACCGCCCGCTCCGCCGCGGCGAGGCCACGTTCTTCGAGATCGCCGGCGTCTGCCGGCGCTACCACGCGCCGCAGTCGCGCACGATCTTCCTCGGCCGCCCGCCCGAGACCTACCGCCGGGCCGAGGCGGCCGTTGCCGAGGCGACCGAGGCCGCCCTTGCCGTCGCCCGCCCGGGCGAGACCTGCGAGGCCGTGGCGATGGCCTTCAACGACACGCTCAACCGCCTCGGGTTCGCCAAGGACAGCCGCTGCGGCTATTCGGTCGGCCTGAGCTATCCGCCCGACTGGGGCGAGCGCACGATGTCGCTGCGCACGGGCGACCGGACCGAGCTCCGCCCCGGTATGGTGTTCCATTTCATGCCGGCGCTCTGGCTCGACGACGGCGGCATCGAGACGACCGAGCCGATCCTGATCGGCGAGGCCGGCGCCGAGCGGCTCTGCTCCACGCCGCCGGGCCTTGTGGTGAAGGAATAGGACTTGACGGCCCAGGGCCCCTCGCCTACCTACGCGGCGCTCTGGCGGAGTAGCTCAGCTGGTTAGAGCAGAGGAATCATAATCCTTGTGTCGGGGGTTCAAATCCCTCCTCCGCTACCATCCGCCTGGCCGTACACTCTCAGGCGGCGCTGCAGGGTTGAAGCGTCGGTTTCGTTCTCCGTCTGTTCGGTCGGCCGCCAACGCAGCCGACCTTCACTCGGCCGAGCATCGTGGCGCACGCAGCCATGATTCACGACGCACTTCAGGGGCGCAGCGCACCGCCCGTTGCGCCGGCCGGCAGGTGACCGGATCGGCGCGGGCGCTCCGTCCGGTCGGGGAACTGCCTTCCAGGGTGGTTCACGAAGATCGCGGATGTCGCAGAGCCGCCTCGGGAGTCCGGCGCGACGATGGCGCATACCTGCCATGGCAGCGATCGCGTGCCGGGCGTGCAAGGCCAACCGGAGCGACGTGGTGGCCGGCTCGGTCGTCGGCCGCGGCGAGGTGGTGCCGGCATGCCGGTTGCGGGCCTGCCGACCACCATGCGCGTGCACGTTCTCCCGCAGGCCGCGTCGTCGCTTCTTCCGGGAGCGGTGCGTCCCCGAGCGCATGTCGCGGGCGCGGCCGTTCCGGCGCCGAAGGAATTCAGCCGTCCGCCGCCGGGACCGGGCGCAGGTCGTTCCAGCGGGCCCGCCGCTCGGTAAGTACCCCGGCGAGTGCCGGATCGGGCAACACGCTCGCCCGGAAGGGAACCGGCTCGGTCAGCGCCGCGTCCGCCGCCCCCTGCCCCCGCGCGGCGGCCGCCAGCCGTGCCGCGCCGAGCGTGGCGCAGAGGTCCGCATCACCGGGCAGCGCGAGCACCCGCCCGAGCGCGGTGGCCATCAGCCGCAGCCAGAACGGGCTGCGCGTGCCGCCCCCCACGGCAGACAGCGTATCCGCGGGCACCCCGGCTGCCTGCTGTGCCACAAGGCAGTCGGCGAACAGGAAGGCCACGCCCTCGAGCGTGGCATAGCCCAGCATGGCGCGGCTGGTGCCGGGGTGGAGGCCCGCCAGGCTCCCCTGCGCGTCGGGTCGGTTCAGCGGCGTGCGGATGCCGGTGAGCGCGGGCAGGAACACCGGCGCATCGGCCACCGCCGGGGTGGCGGCCAGCGCCTCGGCCTCGGCGGCGAGCGTGGCGGCGTTGGTGCCGGTGAAGGCGGCTGCCCAGTCGAGCGCAGCCGTGGCGGTCATCACCACGCCCATCGACAGGAAGGTGCCGGCCGCCGCGTGCGCGCTGGTCAGCACCGCGCTTTCCGGGGCGGGGTGGAAGGCGGCATCGACCAGACAGACCACGCCGGAGGTGCCGATCGTCAGCACCCCCTCGCCCGGCCGGGCGCCGCCAGCGCCGAGCGTGCTGGCCATGTTGTCGCCCGCCCCGGCCGCGACGGGCAGCCCTCCGCGCAGGCCCCAGCGCGCCGCCAGCAGGGGGCGCAGGCCGCCCGCCGCCTCCCATGGTTGCACGACAGGCGGCAGGTACGACGGGTCCCAGCCGGCGGCGGTGCAGAGCGCAGGGTCCCAGGCGCCCGCGACCACGTCAAACAGCTGCGTCCCGCCCGCGTCGGTTGGCTCGCTCGCCACCTCTCCGGTCAGCGCAAGGCGCACGTAGTCCTTCGTCAGCATCAGCATCCGCGCCCGCGCGAAGGCCTCGGGCTCGTGCCGGGCAAGCCACATCAGCTTGGGCGCGGTGATCCCCGGATCCGGCGCGCCGTTGGTGCGCCGGCCGATGTCGGGAACGTGGGCCAGAAGCCGGGCGCATTCCGCCACCGCGCGCTGGTCGTTCCACAGCATCGCGGGGCGGACGGGGCGCAAGGCATCATCGAGCAGCAGCGCCGCCAGCATCTGCCCCGACAGGCCGATGCCCTCGACCGCGGCCATGCAGGACGGCCGGGCAGCGGCAATCTCGTCGAGACAGGCGAAGACCGCGCCGACCCAGAGGTCGGGATCCTGCTCCGACCAGCCCACCCGCGGGCGCGAGACCCCGATCGGGCGCTTCGCCTCGGCCAGCGGGCGCGCGAGATCTTCGAAGAGGACCGCCTTGATGCCTGAGGTTCCGAGGTCGATGCCGATGTGCAGGCTCACGGCGCCGCCCCGAGGACGGCGCGGGCCGTCGCCTCGTCGGTCACGAAGGTGTCGACGAGGCCGAGGCCAAGCAGTGCGCGGATGATCGCCACCTTGTGCATCCCGCCGGCGGCAAGGATCACGTTGGGGATGCGCGCGAGATCGGGCAGGCCGATCCCGATCACCCGGTCGTTGATCGGATGCGGCAGGGGCCGGCCCCCGGCGTCGAGTACCGTGCCGAGCACGTCGCCCACCGCGCCAAGGGCCAGAAGCTCCTCCATCGTCACGTCCGAGGGCAGCCCGTCGCGGATCAGGAGCGATCGCTTCGAGAGGTCGCCCGCGGCCATCGCCAGGGCGTCCACCGCCCGGATCTTCTCGATCACTTCGCGAAACACGTCGAGTTCGATGATGGTGTCGCGCGTCTCGCGCGAGCCGGCGTAGAGCGGCGCGGTGAAGTAGCTGTGCTGCGCGCCGATCAGGTCGGCCAGCCGCGTGGTGATCTCAAAGCTGTTGAGGTCCGATCCCTTGGTCAGCCCGCCCATGACCGAGATCACCTCGAGGTCGGGCCGCTCCATCGCCGCGACGAAGCGGGTGGCTAGGTTCAGCGTGTTGCCCCACGACATGCCGAAGAGCTTCACCGCGGGGTCGGCCAGGACCTCGGTCAGCAGATGGCCGAGCGCCGCACCCACGATGGTCTGCACGTCGCGCGGATCCGCTGGCGACGGCGCGACATAGGCCTTCGACAGCGCGAAGCGGTCGGCCAGTGCCTGTTCGAGGTCGAAGCAGGCCGCGAAGGCGGTGTTGAAGGTGATCCGGACAAGGCCGCGACGCCGCGCCTCGGCCAGCGCCTTGTTCACCCGCAGCCGCGTCGCCGAGAGCTTTCCGGCAACCTGCTCCTGCGTCAGCCCCTCGGTGTAGTAGGCCCAGGCCACCTGCGCGAGAAAGCGTTCCTCGGCATCGACCCGCGGCAGTTTCGGGGCCCGCGCCATGGCGCTACTTCACGGCGCCCATGGTCAGCCCGCGCACCAGATGCTTCGACGCAAGCAGCGCGAAGATCAGCACGGGGATCACGATCAGGGTCGAGGTCGCCATGATCTTGCCATAGGGCACGTCGTAGCCTTCCATGAAGGTGACGGCCATCGCGGGGGCCGTCTTGGCGTTCTTCGGCGCAAGGATGTAGGCGAACAGCAGTTCGTTCCACGAGAAGATGAACGACAGGATCGCCGAGACCGCGACGCCGGGCATCGCGAGCGGCAGGCAGATCGAGCGGAAGATGCGCCACTGCGAGGCACCTTCCAGCATCGCCGCCTCGTCGAGCTCGAAGGGGATCGAGCGGAACTGGTCGGTGCAGATCCAGATCACGATGGGCAGCGTGAAGGTGAGATACATCAGGATCAGCGCAATATGGGTGTCGCGCATCCCGACCTCGCGCGCGATCAGGAACACCGGGAAAGCCAGCACCACGGGGCTGACGAAGCGGTTGGTGATGAACCAGAACCAGAGCTCCTTCTTGGCGCGGAACTCGAAGCGGGCAAGGGCGTAGGCCGCGGGGCAGCCGAGGCCGATGGCAAGAACGGTGGTGGACACCGCGACGATGATCGAGTTGACGAGCGAGGCCCCGACCCGGTCCTGGAACAGCACCTCGGTGTAGTTCGAAAGCGTCGGCGTGAAGAGCCAGGCCGGCGGCGACTGCAGCGCCACGGCCTGCGTCTTCAGGCTCGTCGTTACCATCCAGTAGAACGGAAAGACGCAGAACAGGCAGATGACCGTCAGCATCACGGTCTGGACGACGAGGCTGCGCGCCGCGCCCGGCGGCGATCCGGCCTGCATCATCGCACCTCACGGTAGAACATGCGGATATAGAGCCGCGCCAGCACGATCGTGATGGCCAGCAGCACGATCGACTGGGCCGAGGCCATGCCGATATCGAACTGCCGGTTGCCGACGCGCTCGATCAGGATGGCGATGAACTCGGTCGCGTTGCCGGGGCCCCCGCGTGTCATGGTGAAGACCATGTCGAACAGCTTGAGCGTGTCGGCGGTGCGCAGGATCAGCACCGCGACGAGGCCGGGGATCAGGAACGGAAGCTGCACGTGGCGCAGCACGGCCCACCAGCTCTTGGTCTCGAGCTGGGCCGCCTCCTCGATCTCGGGCGGCACGGTCGAGAGGCCCGCGAGCAGCACCAGCGCGACGAAGGGCGTCCATTGCCAGACATCCCAGAGGATCACGCCGATGAAGGCGTTGAACGGATCGCCGATGAAGTTGATCGGCTCGACCCCCACCCACCCCAGCATCTGGTTGAAGACGCCGTACTTCTGGTTCAGCGTGACCTGCGCGAGCAGGCCGACGACGGCGTAGGTGGTCGCCATCGGCAGCACCAGCGTGAGCCGCGTGAGCGTCTTGAAGAAGCCGAGGCCGGGGCGGTGCAGCAGCAGCGCGATCATCAGCCCCAGCGCGATCTGGATCGGCACCGAGACGACGAACAGCGTCGCCGTGCGGCGCATCGCCGCCCAGAACACCGGATCGGTCAGGACGGTGCCGTAGTTGTCGAGCCCGACGAACTTCTGCCGGGCGACACGCGTCAGGTTGAACTGGTGCAGGCTCTTCCAGACGGCATAGCCGAGCGGCACGATGCCGACGACAAGCAGGGTCAGCACCGAGGGGCCGAGGAAGCCAAGGATGGTGCGGCGCTTGACGCGGACTGTCATGGGCGGACTCTCCGGGGCTCGGGGCGCACAGGCTGCGGCGGGGCGAGCCTACGCCGATGCCGGCAGGGCGGGAAGGGGCGCAGGCCGCCCGGAGGGGGGCCGCCTGCGCGCCGTGGTCAGGTGCGCAGGATCACTGCGCCAGCGGCTTCTCGCCGCTGTAGTAGCCCGCCTCCTCCAGCACCGCTTCCATGCGGCTGCCGATCTCGCGCGCACCGTCCTCGATGCCGACTTCGCCCAGCATCATCTTGGTCCCCCATTCCTGCACGATCTCGGTGATCGTCGGCCATTCGGCGAAGCGCGGGCGGAATTCCGGCACGCCGTCCTGCCAGCTTTCGACCAGCGCGGTCACGAACGGAAACTCCTCGGCGATCCCGGGGATGTTGTAGACCGACTGCCGCGCCGGCACGCCGCCGTTGCGAAGGTAGGTCTCGGCATTTGCCTTCGACGTCGCCCACTGGATGAAGAGCCAGCCCGCCGCGCGCTCTGCCTCGTCGGCCTGCGTGGCCACCGCCAGGCTGAAGCCGCCCAGCGCCGGCTTGCGGCCCGCGGGGCCACTGGGTTCCGGGGCGATGGCAAGGCAGTCGCCCAGGGTCGAGGTGTCGGGGCTGGCGAGCGTCGCGTAGAACGCCGACCATTCGGTGATCATCGCCACGTCGCCCTGAGCCAGCGCGTTCACCGTCTCGGTGTGGTCGTAGGCGACGATGCCGCTCGGCATGTACTGCATCAGGTCCTGACGGAACTGGAGCCCGGCCTGGCTTTCGGGCGAGTTGAGATTGGACCGGAAGTCCGCGTCGAGGAACGACCCGCCGAACGGCCAGAGCATCCGCGCGAAGCTGTCGGCCGACTGTGTCTCGTTGCGCTTGGACTGGAGCGCAAAGGCATACTTGCCATCCTTCGTCAGCGCCGGGCCGTAGACGTCCCGCAGTTCTTCCCAGGTCTCCGGCGGCCGATCGAAGCCGGCCGCCTCGAGCATGCAGCGGTTGTAGAACATCAGGCCGGAATAGTTGTCGAGCGGCAGGCCGTAGGTCACCCCGTCCCATGCGCCGAAGGCGTTCAGCACCAGCGGGAAGAAGTCGTCGATGTCGAGATCGGGGTCCGCCAGGTCCGGGTTCGAGGTGAATTCCTCGATCGGCACGATCCAGCCGTTCTCGGCGAAGTTGCCGATCCAGACGAGGTCGATCAGCGCGAGGTCGAGATCGCCGCCGGCAACGAAATCGCGCACCTGCTCGCCCAGCGCGTTCTCGTAGGGCATCGTGGTGATGTTGATCTTGATGCCGGTCGCGGCCTCGAACTCGGGCAGCATCTCGCGGATCGCCGCATATCCCGGCCGGTCGAGAAACACGACGTTGACTTCGGTACCCGCATAGGGCGCAGCCGCCTCCTCCAGCGACCAGGCCCCAGCCTGCGATGCCGCCTGCGCGGCGGCGAGGGCGAGCGCGCTCGCCTTCAGGTTCAGCTTCATCTTGACCTCCCATGTCTCGATACGAAGCGGTTGACATGCATTTGTATCGGTGCCCATAAAAATGTATGGACGCGACGCCAAGTCAACGGAAATCTGCAGCGCGCCGTGCCGGGAGGGATCGGGAATGGCCGAGGTTCGGCTGGCTGGCGTGTCGAAGTCCTATGGGTCGGTGCGGGCTCTCACGGACGTGTCGCTCGATGTCGCTGACGGCGAGTTCGCCGTCTTCGTCGGGCCGTCCGGTTGCGGGAAGTCGACGCTGCTGCGGTCCATCGCCGGGCTGGAGGGGATTTCCGCGGGCACGGTGGCCATCGGCGGGGTCGATGTGACGCGGGTCGCCCCTTCGGACCGGGGCGTGTCGATGGTGTTCCAGTCCTATGCCCTCTATCCCCACATGACGGTGCGCGAGAACATGGATTTCGGCATGCGCATCAACGGCATGGCGCCGTCGGAGCGGGCCGTTCGGATCCAGGAGGCCGCGCGCATCCTGCAGCTCGGCGACTATCTCGACCGCAAGCCCTCGCAGCTTTCGGGCGGGCAGCGCCAGCGGGTGGCGATCGGCCGGGCGATCGTGAAGCAGCCCAAGGTCTTCCTGTTCGACGAGCCCTTGTCGAACCTGGACGCGAAGCTGCGCGTGCAGATGCGGGTGGAGCTCGAATCGCTGCACAGCCAGCTGGGCGCGACGATGATCTACGTCACCCACGACCAGGTCGAGGCGATGACCATGGCCGACAAGATCGTTGTGCTGAACGGGGGCCGGATCGAACAGGTCGGGCCGCCGATGGAGCTCTATCACCGCCCGGCGACCGAGTTCGTGGCGGGCTTCATCGGCGCACCGTCGATGAACTTCCTCGACGTGCGGGCGGAGGCGGAGCGAATCACCTATGCCGGCCGGCCGCTCGGCCACTTCGAGGCCCTGCCCGGCGCCGTCCGTCTGGGCATCCGCCCCGAGCATCTGGCGATCGCGGCCGAGGGCACGGGCGACCTCGACGTCCGCGTCGACCTGCGCGAGGCGCTGGGGGGAGACAGCTACCTCTATGTTTCGACGGAGGCGGGCGACCGGCTCGTGGTGCGGGCCGAAGGCGACACGACGCTCGGTACCGGGGCGAAGGTGGCGCTGGTGATGCCGCCCGCGCGCGTGCACCTGTTCGGCGCCGACGGTCTCACGATCCGGTCGGGGCTGGAGGCGGCATGACGGCGGTTGCGGAGATCATCGCCCGGGCCGTCGGGCGGTCGTCCCAGGTGGCCGAGGTGACGATCGGGCGCGGCGTCCTCGCCGGGGCGGGGGGGCTCTACGCGCGGCGCTTCGCGGGCCCGGCCTGCCTGATGGCCGACGAACGGGGCTGGGGCGCGGCGGGCCCGGCGGTCGAGGCCGCGCTCCGCGCCGCAGGCATCCCCGTGCGGGCCCATGTGATCCCGGCCGTACCGCGTCCGAAGCCGACGATGGACCTCTCCCGCAGCCTCGGCGCAGCACTGGCCCCGGGCGAGACGCCGGTCGTGGTGGGCTCGGGCGTTATGAACGACGTGGTCAAGCATGCGGCGTTCACGGCCGGCATTCCCTACATGTGCGTTGCGACGGCCGCTTCGATGGACGGCTATACCTCGGCAGGCGCGCCGCTCTCGGAGGGCGGGTTCAAGAAGACCATCGCCTGCCGCCCGGCGAAGGTGGTGCTGGCCGACCTCGATGTGATCGCCGCCGCCCCGCGAGAGATGACCGGCTGGGGGTACGGCGACCTGGCGGGCAAGGTGCCGGCGGGCGGCGACTGGATCATTGCGGACGCGCTCGGGATCGAGCCCATCGACGACGTGGCCTGGCCGATGGTGCAGGACGGGCTCGAGGGCTGGCTTTCGGCGCCCGAACGGATTGCCGCGGGAGACCCCGAGGCGATCGAGGGCCTGTTCCTCGGCCTGACCCTCGTGGGCCTCGCCATGGAAGCCCACGGCTCCTCGCGGCCGGCTTCCGGCGCCGACCACCAGATCGCGCATCTTTGGGAGATGGAGGACCTGACCCACAGGGGCGCGCGCGTGAGCCACGGCGCCTGCGTGGCCGTGGGGGCCGTGACGGTGCTGCGGCTCTACGACTGGCTTCAGCGGCAGGATCTGGCGCGGGTCGATCCCGCGGCGGCGGGGGCGGCGCCGGGCATGGCGGCGAAGGCCGCCGAGATCGCGCGGCTGTTCGGACCGGGCGAGATCGCGGCACGGGCGGCCGAGGAGACGGCGTCGAAGCACCTAGAGGGCGCGGCGCTCGCCGCCCGGCTCGGGCAGGTGCGCGCGGTCTGGGCGGCGCTCTCGGCGCGGCTTGCGGCCGAGGTCTGGCCCACACGGCGGATGGTGGAGCATCTGCGCGCCGCCGGCGCCCCGGCCGATCCGGCAGATATCGGGCTGACGATGGCCGACCTGCGCGCTGCGGTCACCAAGGCGCGCTTCCTGCGCAGCCGCTACACCATACTCGACCTGCTCGACGACTGCGGCCTGCTCGAACGGGCGATCGCCGAGGCATTGCCCGACCCGAAGCTTGCGGAGGTGGCGGAATGACGGACGTGGGCGGACTGGCTGCCCGCGCAGCCGAGGAGATGCGGGCGGCGACGGCGGGCGTGGACCCGGCGCAGATCGAGGCGCTGATCGCCGCGCTCGCGGGCGCTCGGCGGATCGCCTGCCACGGCGTCGGGCGCGAGGGGCTGATGATGCGGGCGCTTGCCATGCGGCTCTATCATATGGGGCTCGATGCCCATGTGGTGGGCGACATGTCCTGCCCCCCGGTCGGCGCGGGCGACCTGCTCGTGGTCAGCGCGGGGCCGGGGGCGTTCTCGACCGTGCTCGGCCTGATGGGCGTGGCGCGGGCGGCGGGGGCAGCGATCGCCTGCGTCACCGCCCGGCCCGAGGGTGCGGCGCCGCGCCTCGCCGACCACGTGCTCGTGATCCCCGCGCAGACGATGGCGGACGACGGCCGCCCGGTTGCAAGCTCGGTCCTGCCGATGGGGTCGCTCTTCGAGGGGGCGCAGTACCTGACCTTCGAGATCCTGATCCTGATGCTCCGCGATCGGCTGGGCGTGAGCCCCGAGGCGATGCGGGCCCGGCACACCAACCTGGAGTAGGCTCATGGGCTGGCAGGAGCGGTTCTCCCTCGCCGGGCGCAAGGCGCTCGTCACCGGCGCCTCGAAGGGGATCGGCGCCGAGATCGCCCGTGTCTTCGCCGATGCGGGCGCCGACATCGTCGCCGTGGCGCGCGACGAGGCCGGGCTTGCCGTGACCGCCGGGGCCGTGCGCACCCACGGGCGGCGCTGCCTGACCGTGGCGGCCGACCTCGCGACGCCCGAGGGGCCGGCGCGGGCGGCGCGGGCGGCAACGGATGCGTGGGGCACCATCGACATCCTGGTGAACTCGGCCGGTATCGCGCAGGTGGCCCCGGCGCTCGACCTCACGCCCGCGGACTGGGAGGCGACGATGGCGGTCAATCTCCGCGCTCCCTTCCTCCTGGCGCAGGCGCTGGCCCCGGGCATGATCGCGCAGCGCTGGGGCAAGATCGTCAACATCAGTTCGCAGACCGGGGTGGTCGCGCTCGACGATCACGCGGCCTACGCGACCTCCAAGGGCGGGCTCAACGCGCTGACGAAGTCGCTCTGCGCGGAATGGGCGCGCCACAACGTGCAGGTGAATGCCATCTGCCCCACGGTGATCCTGACGCCCATGGGGCAGGAGGTCTGGGGCGCCGAGGCGAAATCCGCCCCCTTCATCGCCGCGACGCCGCTGCGCCGCTTCGGCAGGCCGGTCGAGGTGGCCGACCTCGCGCTCTACCTCGCCTCGCCCGCGGCGGAACTGGTCAACGGCGCGATCGTCATGATCGAGGGGGGGTATTCGAGTGTCTGACGGCGCCCGTGGCGCTCCGACGCCGAACCTGCCGGACGCCCCCGACGCCGACTGGACCTTCGCCCGCTACGAGGCGGTCCGCGCGCGTCTGCCCGCCGCGCGCTTTCCCGCCGCCGCGGCGCGGGGCCGGACGCTCGCCGATGCGGCCTGCCGCTACGATGGCTTCGTGTTCGACGCCTTCGGCGTGCTGAACGTGGGCGAGACGCCGATCCCAGGCGCGGTCGGGCGGATCGCGGAACTGCGCCGGGCCGGCAAGCGGATGGTCGTGCTGACCAACGCCGCCTCCTACCCCCGTGCGGCGGCGCTCGAGAAGTTCCGCCGCCTCGGCTTCGACTTCACCGCCGAGGAGGTGGTGTCCTCCCGCGACGTGGCTGCGGCACGGCTGGAGCGGGTCGCGCCCGGCGCCCTCTGGGCGGCGATCACGGCCGCGGGCGACGAGCTCGCCGACATTCCCGCGCGCTGCTGCAGCCTGATCGACGATCCCGGCGCGATCGAGGCGGCGGACGGCGTGCTGTTCCTGTCCTCGGCACGCTGGACGCGCGCGGCGCAGGCGCGGCTGATCGCCGCCCTGCGCGCCCGACCCCGCCCGGTCGTGGTGGCAAACCCCGACATCGTCGCCCCGCGCGAGGGCGGGCTGACGCTGGAACCCGGTGCCTTCGCGCACGATCTGGCCGACGCGGCGGGGATCGCGCCGGTGC
Organism: uncultured Rhodobacterales bacterium; assembly: GCA_964645155.1. GTDB lineage: Bacteria > Pseudomonadota > Alphaproteobacteria > Rhodobacterales > Rhodobacteraceae > CAZYBG01. The sequence goes on from CAZYBG010000011.1 coordinate 38,857, forward strand.
ATTTCGGCAAGCCGTTTCCCGATGCCTACGGCGAGGCGCTGACACGGCTTGCCGGCGTTGCAGCCGACCGGATCGCAATGGTGGGAGACACCCTGCACACCGACATCCTCGGCGGGGCCGCGGCCGGCATCGGGACGGTCCTGATCCTGAACCACGGGTTGTTTGCGGGGCGCGATGTGGCACCTTTCGTCGCACGGTCGGGGATCGTTCCGGACTGGCTGCTGGAGACGACCTGAGCGATGGCCCGAGCGCGTCGTGCCGTGACAGGCACGGCATGCCACGCGATCTGCTTTGCCCTGCCTCAGTGATTGTCGCGCGGCAGGTCGTGGACGATCCGGTGGTAGCCGGTGGCGAGTTCGAGGCATCCGCCATCGGCAAGCTGGCCGACATGGGTGCGGTAGATCTCCTGCCAGGGCGTCTGGTGACGGATGTCCGGCGGCGTCCAGGCAGCGCGTCGTGCGGCCCAGTCCTCAGCGGGCACGAGTGCGTCCAGCCTGCTTGCGTTGAGGTCGAGCCGCACCCGGTCGCCCGTGCGCAGAAGCGCAAGGCCGCCACCCACGACCGCCTCCGGGCTGGCGTTGAGGATCGAGGGGGACTCCGACGTGCCCGATTGCCGCCCGTCGCCCACCGTGGGCAGGTGGTTGATCCCGGCCCGGATCAGCGCATCGGGCGGCTGCATGTTCACCACCTCGGCTGCGCCCGGATAGCCGACGCAGCCGACGCCCCGGATGAACAGGATCGTCTTCTCGTCGATGTCGAGCGAGGCGTCGTTTATGTTCTCGTGGTAGTCCTCGGGGCCCTCGAACACGACGGCCCTCGCCTCGAACACGCCTTCGCTGCCCGGCTGCGAGAGAAACCGGCTGCGGAAGTCCTCGGAGATCACCGAGGTCTTCATCAGCGCACTGTCGAACAGGTTGCCCGACAGCACGAGGAAACCCGCGTTCTGCCGCAGGGGGTCGGAGACCGGGCGGATCACCTCGACATCGCGGCTGGCCCAGCCGGACAGGGCCTCGCCCACCGTCCGGCCGGACACGGTCATCGCGCCGTCGTGCAGCCGGCCGGCCTTGCGCAACTCGCCCATCACCGCCGGTACCCCGCCCGCGCGGAAGAAGCTCTCGCCCAGATACTTGCCCGCGGGCTGCATGTTGACGAGCAGGGGAACGTCGAAGCCGACCTTCTGCCAGTCGGTGACATGCAGCGCGACGCCCGCATGCCGCGCAATGGCCTGGAGGTGCGGCGGGGCGTTGGTCGAGCCGCCAATGGCCGAGTTCACCACGATGGCGTTCTCGAACGCCTCCCGCGTGAGGATCGCCGAGGGCCGCAGGTCCTCGTGCACCATCTCCACGATCCGCCGGCCGGTCTGGTAGGCCATGGCCATGCGCTCGCGGAACGGCGCCGGAATCGCCGAGCAGCCGGTGAGGCTCATCCCCAGCGCCTCGGCCAGGGCGTTCATCGTCGACGCCGTGCCCATGGTGTTGCAGTGCCCGAGACTCGGCGCGCTGGCGCAGACCCGGCTCATGAACTCCTCGAGGTCGATCTGGCCTTCGGCCAGCAGGCGGCGGCTTTCCCAGACGATGGTGCCCGAGCCCGCGAGCTTGCCGTTCCACCAGCCGTCCAGCATCGGACCGCCCGAGAGCACGATCGCCGGCAGGTCCACCGTCGCCGCCCCCATCAGCATCGCGGGCGTGGTCTTGTCGCAGCCGGTGGTCAGAACCACCCCGTCGATCGGATAGCCATGCAGCACCTCGACGAGGCCCAGATACGCGAGGTTGCGGTCGAGCGCGGCGGTGGGGCGCTTGCCCGTCTCCTGGATCGGGTGGACGGGGAATTCCATCGGAATCCCGCCCGCGTCGCGGATGCCCGCCTTGATCCGGTCCATCAGGAACACGTGGATCTTGTTGCAGGGCGAGATGTCGCTGCCGGTCTGGGCGACGCCGATCACCGGGCGGCCGCCCTGCAGCTCTGCGCGGGTGTATTCCTGGTTGAGATACCGCTCGATGTAGAGCGCCGTCATCCCCGGGTTGTCGGGGTTGTCGAACCATTCCTGGCTGCGGAACGTCTTGCGGGCGCGGGTGCCGGTCATCGGGTCCTCTCAGAGATCGGTGCGGGTGGTGCGCCGGCGGGACACGGTCCGGCCGCGGTCGAGGTCGGGAAGAAGGGCGAGGCCGAGGCCCGGGCCCCCGGGCACGGTGATCTGGCCGCGGGTCACTGGCGGCACGGCGGTGACGACGTCGCGGTACCAACCGCGGTAGAAGGCGCGCACCGATTCCTGGATCAGCGCGTTGGGCGCGTTCAGCGACAGGTGCGTCGAGGCGGCCAGCACCACCGGCCCGGTGCAGTCGTGCGGCGCAACGGGCAGGTGCCAGGCCTCTGCCATGGCGGCGATCTTGCGCGCCTCGCTGAGCCCGCCGCACCAGGCGACATCCAGCATCACGATGCCCGCCGCGCCGGTCTCCAGCAGATCGCGGAAGGCCGCGCGGCTGCCCAGCGTCTCGGACGCGCAGACCGGCGCGGCGCTCGCCTCGGCGTAGCGCCTGAGATCGCCGAGGCTGTCCATGCGGATCGGGTCCTCATGCCAGTAGGTGCCGAACGGGGCGAGTTCGCGGGCGATGCGGATCGCGGGCAGGAGCTGCCAGAGGGAGTGGAACTCCACCATGATGTCGATGGCGTCGCCCACCGCGCGGCGGATCTTCTCGAAGGGCCCGAGCGCGCGCTTCAGGTCCTCGCTGGAGATGTGCTGGCCGCGCGTCGCTTCGGCCGCGGTATCGAAGGGCCAGATCTTCATCGCGGTGATGCCCTCGTCCATCAGCGACAGGGCAAGCTCGTCGGCACGGGTCAGGAACCCCGCGAGGTCGTCGAGGTCCGATTGCCCAAGGCCGAAGTTGGCGGGCTGCTGGCCGGTGGCGTTCTTGATGTAGTCGGGCCCCGCGCAGGTGTTGTAGGTGCGGATGCTGTCCCGCGTGAAGCCGCCCAGAAGCTGCGCCACGGGCTGGCCGGTGGCATGCCCGAAGATGTCCCAGAGCGCGATGTCGAAGGCCGAATTGCCCCGTGCCTCGGCCCCGGTGGAGCGGAACCCGAGGTAGCCCACGAGGTCGGCCGACAGCCGGTCGATCTGCAGGGGGTCCTGCCCGATGACCCTCGGCGCCACCGTGTCGTGAAGATGCGCCTCGACCGCGCCCGCCCCGAAGAAGGTCTCGCCCAGGCCGGTGATGCCCTCATCGGTTTCGACGTGCAGCCAGACGAGGTTCGGGCGCTCGGCGAGGCGGATGGTCTCGAACCCGGTGATCTTCATCGGCCTACCCGCGGCCCACGAACGGCATGGCGGTGGCCATCACCGTCATGAACAGCACGTTCGCGTCGAGCGGCAGGTCCGCCATGTGCCGGATCGAGCGCGCCACATGGGCCACGTCCATCACCGGTTCCGGCCGGTGGGTGCCGTCGGGTTGCAGCACGCCCCGGGCCATTCCTTCCGTCATGTCCGAGGCCGCGTTGCCGATGTCGATCTGCCCGACGGCGATGTCGTGGGCCCGCCCGTCGAGCGCGGCCGACTTCGTCAGCCCGGTGATCGCGTGCTTCGTCGCGGTATAGGCCGAGGACAGCGGCCGCGGCGTGCTGGCCGAGATCGAGCCGTTGTTGATGATGCGCCCGCCCTTCGGGTCCTGCGCCTTCATCTGGCGGAAGGCGGCTTGAAGACAGTAGAACGCGGCGTTGAGGTTCACGTCCACGACCGCGCGCCAGTCCGCCGGACTGAGGTCCTCCAGCGGGACCACGGGCGGGAACATGCCCGCGTTGTTGAACAGGAGGTCCACCCGCCCCCAGCGCGCGACCGTCGCGGCGAAGAGGCCCCCTACCGCGGCGGGGTCGGTGAGGTCGCAGGGATGCACCAGCGCACCGGCGCCGATCATCCCGGCCGTTTCGCCCAGCTGCGCGGCGCGGCGGCCGGCGAGTGCCACGCGCCAGCCGTGGCGGGCGAGGTCGACCGCGACGGCGCGGCCGATCCCGCTCCCCGCGCCGGTGACGATGGCGATGCGGTCGGTCATGCGGTGGCCTCCGCGATCCTGCCACCCAGTTCGTCCTCGACATGCACGCGCAGGATCTGCGTCATGTCGGTCTCGGCGGTGAAGCCGAGCGCGCGCGCCCGCGCGGCCTCGTAGTCCGCGCCCCAGCCCGCGACGATCCCCGCCACCAGCGGGTCCGAGGTGCGGCGGATCAGGCGCACCGCGCTCTCGCCCGCCACGACGCGCAGGGCGTCGATCTGCTCGCCGACCGTGGCCGACAGACCCGGCATGGTCATGGCGCGGCGGTGGTCGAGCCCGGCGGTGTCCATCGTTGCGGCATGGAGGAAGAAGCCCACGGCGGCGCGGGGGCTGGCGAAGTAATGCCGTGTCCCTTCGGGTACCGGCAGGTCGGCGGGCAGACCCTGAAGCGGCTCGCGCAGGATGCCCGAAAAGAAGCCCGAGGCGGCGCGGTTCGGCGCACCGGGGCGCACGCAGATCGTGGGCAGACGCAGCGAGATGCCGTCGATCACGCCCTTCCGTGTGAGGTCGTTGACGAGAAGCTCCACCATCAGTTTCTGCGTGCCGTAGCTGGTGGCGGGCTGGGGGGCGAAGTCGTCGGGGATGCGCGCGGGAAACGGCGGGCCGAACACCGCAAGTGAGGAGGCGAAGACGACCCGCGGATGCCAGTCCTCCTGCGCCCGGACCGCGTCGAGGAGCGCGCGGGCGCCGTCGAGATTGACGGCGTAGCCCTTGTCGAAATCCACCTCGGCCTCGCCCGAGACGACGGCGGCGAGGTGGAAGATCACGTCGGGCCGGGCGGCCACCAGACCGGCGGGTACGTCGGGCGCCGACAGGTCAGCGGCCTCGGCCGCGATGCGACCGGGCAGACCGGCGGGAACCGGTGGCGCGATCACGTCCGCCAGATGCAGCGCGGCGATGTCGCGCCCGCCAAGCGCGCCTTCGGCGGCCAGCCGCGCCGCTAGCTTGCGGCCGATCATGCCGGCCGCCCCGATCAGAAGTATCCTCACGCCGTCCCCCCGTTCCGTCGCGTACTGTCGCGCACCATCAGCCCGAAGCCCAGATCGCGCACCGCATCGTCGGGCCGCGCGCCGCCAAGCGCGGCCTCGATCATCCGGACCGCTTCCAGCCCCATCCTGTAGCGGTCGGTCCGGACCGAGGTCAGGCCCGGCTCGGCCCCGGCCGCCATGTCGAGGTCGTTGAACCCCGCGATGCCTATCTGCACCGGTACCCGGATGCCGCGGCGGATGCACTCGAACAGCGCGCCCAGCGCGATGTCGTCGTTATTGCAGAACACCGCGTCCGCATCCGGGTGCAGCGCGAGGAAATCGGCCATCAGGCGCCGCCCCAGGGTCACCGAGGACGCCTGCGGGACGGTCATCACACGGTCCGGCCCCGGCAGCCCCGCGCCTTCGATCTCCTGCCGGTAGCCCGCGAGCCGCCGCTGCGAGCGCGGGTCCATCCGCGCGCCGAGAAACCCGATGCGCGCGTAGCCCTGTTCGATGAGGTGACGCACCGCCGCCCGGGCGCCGTCCACCTGCGAACAGCCGATCATCATGTCGATCGGATCGGCCCCCGTCTCCATCACCTGCACGACCGGGCAGCCCATGCCGCGCAGGACGGCGCGCGAGGTCTCGGTCTGATCGATGCCCGCCACGATCATGCCGGCGGGCCGCTGCATGGCGAAGAGGCGCAGGATGTCCTCCTCCCGGCTCGAGACGTAGCGCGTGTTGGCGATCTGCGGCTGCCACGGTCCGTCTCCGGCGGCATCCATGACGCCCCGCAGCAGGTCGGAGAAGACCGAGTTCGTCACCGACGGAATCACCACCCCGATCACCCGCGAGCGTGCCGAGGCAAGCACCTGCGCCGCCGGGTTCGGCACGTAGCCAAGGCTGGCCACCGCGCGCCGCACCCGGGCGAGCGTGTCTGGCGCAACCTTCTCGGGCGTCCGAAGGGCGCGAGACGCAGTGATAGCGCTCACACCGGCCGACCGCGCGACATCCTGAAGCGTAGAGCTTTGTTTTTGTGTATATCTTTCTGACATCTGCAGATTTGGCTTGGCTTTCCGTCCCAGGGAGAGTTGACATTGATATACGCTGTCATTTACACCCGAACAAGCACGGACTGGGTCGCAGATGCACAGGCGTGCGCGGGTCGAGCCGCACCCTCGGAGGAAGCCTTGAACGCCATCCGCCAGATCGAGCAGCTTGTCGTGCGGTTGATGGAGGTCGTCCTCGTCCTGCTTCTTGCCGGCATGGTCGTCATGGTCTTCGCCAACGTCGTGCTGCGCTACGGCTTCAACAGCGGGCTCAACATCTCGGAAGAGATGTCGCGCTATTTCTTCGTCTGGCTGACCTTCACCGGCGCGATCCTCGCGTTCCGCGACCATGCCCATGTGGGCGTGGAGACGTTCGTGCGGCTTCTCGGTCGACGGGGGCGGATCGTCTGCGTGGTGCTGACGAACCTGATCATCGTGATCTGCGCGGCGGTCCTCGTCTGGGGGACCTGGAAGCAGCACGGCATCAGCGCATCGATGACTGCGCCGGTCGTCGGGCTGTCCATGATCTGGGTGTTCGGCGTGACCTATGTCACCGGGCTGGCGATCGGGGCGATCGCGCTGGGGCGCATGCTGATGGCGCTGGCCGGCCGGGTCTCGGCGGCGGAGATGGCCCGCATCACCGGCGAATACGACCCGACCGAGGTGCCGCGGTGATCCTCGGGATCTTCCTCGCCACGCTGTTCTTCGGGCTGGCCGTGGGGGTGCCGGTCGCCTTCGCGCTGATGTTCTGCGCGATCGTGCTGATGTCCTGGATGGGCATCTTCAACCCGCAGATCGTCAGTCAGCAGATGGTGACCGGCGCCAACACCTTCACGCTGCTCGCCATTCCCTTCTTCCTGCTGGCGGGCGAACTGATGAACGCGGGCGGGCTGTCGAAGCGCATCGTCGAGTTCGCGGTGGCCTGCGTGGGCCACATCCGCGGCGGGCTCGGCTATGTCGCGGTGATCGCCGCGGTCGTGATGGCGTCGCTGTCGGGGTCGGCGGCGGCCGATTCCGCAGCGCTTGCCGCCATCCTGATCCCGATGATGCGCGATGCGGGCTATCATGTGCCCCGCGCCGCGGGCCTGATGGCCGCGGGCGGTGTCATCGCGCCGGTGATTCCGCCGTCCATCGCCTTCATCATCTTCGGCGTGGCCGCCAACGTGTCGATCACCGCGCTGTTCTTGGGCGGGATCGTCCCGGGCCTGATGATGGCGATATCGCTGGTCGTCGCCTGGGCGATCGTGTCGCGGCGCGATAACGTGGCACCGCTGCCGCGCAGGACGGGTCGGGAACGGCTCCAGGCCACCGCACGCGCGGGCTGGGCGCTGGTGATGCCGGTGATCATCCTGGGCGGCATCCGGTTCGGGGTCTTCACGCCGACCGAGGCCGCGGTGGTGGCGGCCGTCTATGCGCTGTTCGTGGGCATGGTGATCTACCGCGAATTGAAGCCCGCCGCCCTTTACCGCGTTGTCCTCAATGCCGCCAAGATGACGGCCGTCGTGCTGTTTCTCGTGTCGGCCGCGCTCGTCACCTCCTGGCTGATCACGCGCGCGAACATCCCGGCCGAGATCAGCGGGTTCCTGTCGCCCGTCATCGACAGTCCGCGGCTCCTCATGCTGGTGATCGTGCTTCTGCTTCTCGTGGTGGGCACCGTGCTCGACCTTGCGCCGACCATCCTGATCCTGTCTCCGGTACTGATGCCGGTCATCACCGTGGCGGGCATCGATCCGGTCTACTTCGGCATCATCTTCGTGATGACGACATGCATCGGCCTGATGACCCCGCCTGTGGGCGTGGTCCTGAACGTGGTCAGCGGCGTGGCGCGCGTGCCGCTCGGCCAGGTTGCCGTGGGCGTTTTCCCGTTCCTGCTTGCGCAGGTGGGTGTGCTGTTCCTGCTGATCGCATTCCCCGAGATCGTTCTCCTGCCGCTGTCGGTGCTGCGGTGAGGAGCTGCTTGATTCAATGGCCAAGAAAGGGAGGAAAGACCATGACGGTCCTTAGACTGACGACGACCACGGCCCTCGCGGTGGCGCTGGCGCTGCCCGCCGCGGCGCAGGTGACCGAGCGGACGATCACCGTCTCGAACGGCGTGGCCGAGTCGCACCCCGTCGGGAAAGGGGTGGAGGCGATGCGCGCCTGCATGTCGGAGAAGACGAACGGCGCCTGGACGCTGAACGCCTTCTGGTCGGGCGCGCTCGGCAACGACCTCGACGCCACGCAGGCGCTGCGGTCGGGCACGCAGGAGATGGTCATCACCTCGACCTCGCCGCTCGTCGGCATCGAGCCGGCGCTCGGCGTCTTCGACCTGCCGTTCCTGTTCGACAACGCGGCCGAGGCCGATGCGGTGCTCGACGGCGAGTTCGGCACGATGATGTCGGAGAAGATGACCGCCTCGGGCCTCGTCAACCTCGCCTGGTGGGAGAACGGGTTCCGCAACCTCACGAACTCGGTCCGCCCGGTGACCAGGCTCGAGGATTTCGAGGGCCTGCGGGTGCGGGTGATGCAGAACAACATCTTCCTCGACACCTTCCAGACGCTCGGGACCAATGCCACGCCCATGGCCTTCGGCGAGGTCTTCACCGCGCTCGAGACCAAGGCCATCGACGCGCAGGAAAACCCGTTCGTCACCATCGACACCTCGAAGTTCTACGAGGTGCAGGAGTATGTCTCGGCCACGCAGCACGCCTACACGCCGTTCATGGTGCTGTTCTCAGGCCCGATCTTCGACACCTACTCGGCCGAAGAACAGCAGATCCTGCGCGACTGCGCGGTGGTGGGCCGCGACGTGCAGCGCAGCGTGAGCCGGGAGCTGTCGGCCGAATCGCTCGAGAACATCCAGCAGGCGGGGATGGCGTTCAACGAGCTCGACGTGGCCGAACTGGAGCGCATCCGCGAGGCCGTGGCCGGCGTCTATGACCGCAACGCAGCGACGATCGGCCAGGACGTGATCGACGCGATGCAGGCCGAGCTGGCGAGGATCCGCGGCCAGTAACCGCGCACCCACGATCCGGGGCGCCCTCGCAGGGGTGCCCCGGCCGGGCGCCCGCCCTCCAGCGGCCGTGCGCCCGACCTCTTTCCTTCGAACGGAGTTCCCGATGCCTCGCCTGGCCGCGGCGCAGCTCGGCGTGCTGCTGATGCTCCTCGGCATGGCGCTGTTCTCGCTCAACGATGCGCTCGGAAAATGGCTGGTGGCGACCCATTCGGTCGGGCAGGTCCTGCTGATCCGGAGCCTTGCCGCACTGATCGTGCTGTTGCCCTTCCTGTGGTCCTTCGGCGCTGCGCGCCTCGTGCGCGTCGAGCGGCCGGGTCTTCAGGCGCTGCGCGTGGTGTTCGCGACGGCCGAGGTGTTCTGCTTCTATTTCGCCGTCCGCGACCTGCCGCTCGCCGACGTGATGACCTTCTGGCTGGCAGCGCCGATCTACGTCGCCGCCGTATCCCCGTTCCTGCTGCGCGAGCGGGTCGGCCCGAGGCGATGGCTCGCGGTGGGCCTCGGGTTCCTCGGCGTCCTGCTGGCGCTGACGCCTTCGGCTATGGTCTCCGGCACGGTCTCCGGCACGGCGACGCTCGCTGCGATCGCCGGTTCGGGGTGCTTTGCCGCGATGGTCGTCACAGGGCGAACCCTGCGCGGCACGCCGGACACGGCGCTGGTGTTCTGGCAGGTCGTGGGCGCGGGTCTGGCGGGCGCGGCGGCGGCAGGACTGGCCTGGACCCAGCCGACGCCGTTCGACTGGGGGCTTCTGTCGCTGCTCGGCGTGGTGGCGATGCTTGCCCACATCTGCGTCACGCGAGCGCTGAAGCTTGCCGACGCCGCGCTGGTCGCTCCCTTGCAGTACACCTTGCTGCCTTGGGCGATCCTGCTCGGCTGGCTGTTCTTTGGCGACGTTCCGGGACCGGCGATGCTGGCGGGCGGCGCCATCATCGTCGCCGCCGGCCTCATTCTGCTTCTCCCCGAGCGCCCGGCGGAAGGCCGACAGCGCGGCCGTTCGGCGTCGCGGTGAACCGGCCCGGGTCGGCGGGGTCATCCCGACGGCCAGGGGTCGGGTCGGGCGGCGGCGACGGACGCCCGCCCGTCCTGGTCCTCGCGCCGGGCCTCCGTCCCGTGCTCGCGCCCGTTCGAGGCGCCGAGACGTTCGGCAGGGTGTGCCGGTGCAAACCGGGGGCCGTCGCCGAAACGGAACGGCAGACCGGGCACGACTTGTCTGCCGTCGCCGGGGTCGAGGATGAAGCCCCGCGCGCGGATCTCGGAGGACCGGAGCGCCTCGGGAAGCGTCCGCACCCGGGCCGCCGGCACCCCGGCCGCAAGAAGGCGCGGCTCCCACTCCGCGGCGCTGGCGGCGGCGAGCGCGTCCGAGATCTCGCGGGCGAGGTGGTCCGCATTCCGGTCCCGTGCGTCCTGCGACCGGAAGCGCGGATCGGTCAGCCACGCATCGCGGCCGAGCGCGCCCGCAAGCGCGCGGAACTGCGCCTCCTCGTTGACGCCCAGGCTGATGAGCCCCTCTCGGCACGGAAACGTCCCTGCCGAGGGGCTGCGGCTGTTGGCGCCGTTGCCGCGCGGCATAGGCTCGTTTCCGGTGAGCAGATGGTCGGTCACGACGGAGCTCATCAGGGTGAGCGCGGTCTCGAGCATCGACACGTCGATGAAGCGGCCCCGGCCCGTCCGCGTCCGCTCGTAGAGCGCCGTCATCGCGGCGAACGCGGCGGCCAGGGCGACGGAATAGTCGATGACCGGCGCACCCGTCCTCAGCGGCCCGGTCTGTGCTGTGCCGGTCAGCGACATCAGGCCCGACGCCGCCTGGATGTTGACATCGTAGGCCGGGGCGTCCTCGCGCGGGCCGCCGCGTCCGTAGCCGGTGATCGCGCAGTGGATCAGCCGGGGGTTCAGGCGGCGGACACGCTCCCATTCGAGGCCGAGCCGGGCGAGCGTCGAGGGGCGATGGTTCTCGACCAGCACGTCGGCCCCGGTCAGCAGGGCATCCATCGCCGCGCGGCCCCCGGGGGTCGCAAGGTCGATCTCGATCGACCGCTTGCCGGCGCCCTGAGTGACATAGGCGGTGCTCATTCCAGCCGCGGCGCCGGCCTTGTCGGTGCCGCCGCGGTGGCGCATCGCGTCGCCCCGACCCGGCCGCTCGACCTTCACGACCTCGGCCCCGAGAAGGCCGAGGTAGTAGGCGCAGGCCGGCCCGGCGAGGACATGGGTGAAGTCGATCACCCGGATGCCGTCGAGCGGCCGCGTCACACCATGGCCCCCCGCGCCGCCCGCGCCTCGCGCCGGTTGCTCCGCACCCGGAAGACGAGCGCGCCGACCCCGATCAGCAGGAAGCCGAGCGCGATCGGCCGCTCGAGGAAGATCAGCGGGCCCGCATCGGACAGAAGCAGCGACTGGCGGAACGTCTCCTCCGCGCCCGTCGCCAGCACGAAGGCGATGACGAAGGCCGCCGGGCTGAAGTCGAGCCGCCGCATGGCCCAGCCGAGCATCCCCGCCCCGACCATGACGTAGACGTCGAAGAGGTTGCCGCGCGCGGTGTAGGCGGCGACGAAGCAGGTGAGGAACACGACGGGATAGAGCCAGGCCGTCGGTAGCCCCGCGCAAGGTACCGGCCAAGCGTCGCCGCGCCGAAGTAGCCGATCACCCCGTACATCGCGATGCCGATCAGGCCCGCCGCAAAGAGGGAATAGACCAGATCGCTCGAGGTCAGGAACAGCGTCGGGCCGATCTGGATGCCGTGGATCAGGAACACGCCCATCAGGATCGCGCCGATCGTCGAGCCGGGAATGCCGAGCGTCAGGAGCGGCGCCATCGACGGTCCGCTGACCGCATTGTTGGCCGCCTCGGGGGCGGCCACGCCCTCGAGCGCACCCTTGCCCCATTGTGCGGAATTGATCGCCCGCCGCTTTCCCTCGCCATAGGCGACGAAGGCGGCGATGGCAGAGCCGAGGCCGGGCAGCACGCCGATGAAGGCGCCGATCAGCGACGATCGGAGGACATGCGGCAGGCACGGACGGTACTCGTCCCAGCTAAGCCCGGTCAGCCGAGGGTCCCGGGCGTCCTCGGGCAGCGGCGGCAGCGCCTGGTGCGTCGTCGCAAGCTGGGCGAAGACCTCGCCCATGACGAAGATGCCGACCATCAGCGCGACGAGGTTGAAGCCGTTCGTCAGATCGAAAGACCCGAAGGTGAAGCGCGGCACGCCGGTGATCGGGTCGAAACCGACCTGGCTGACCAGCATGCCCAGGGCGGCCGAGGCGATGCCCTTCGCCACCGACTTGCCGATCACCGAGCCGATGATGACGAAGGCCGCGAAGTAGATCGCGAAGAGTTCGGGCGGCCCGAGCTTCAGCGCCACTGTCGCGATCCCGCTGACGAAGACGATGAGGAGGAGGTCGCCGATGACATCGCCGATCACCGACGAGATCGTCGCCACCTTCATCGCCTTGCCGGCCTTGCCCTGCCGGGCAAGCGGATAGCCATCGAGCTGCGTCGCAGCACTCGCCGCCGTGCCCGGCGTGTTGAAGAGGATCGCCGAGATCGAGCCGCCGTACCGGCCCGACTTGCCGATCACGTAGAGGAACGCGAGCGCCGAGAGCGGGTCCATGTAGAAGGTGAGCGGCAGCAGCATGGCGATCGCCGCCGACGCCGTCAGCCCGGGAATGGCGCCCACCACCATGCCCACCACTGCGCCAAGCAGCACCCAGCCGAGGAGCGCGGGGCTGGTCAGGACGGTGGCAAGCCCGCCGAAGATCTCCATCAGAGCGCCGGGACGAGGTCTAGGAGGTCGACCCACCGGCCAAGCGGCGGGAAGACCCCGAGGGCCCGGAAGAACGCGAAATGCAGCGCCAGTGGCAGGGCGACCGCGGCAGCGAGAAGCGCCGCTGGCCGACGGATGCCGAAGAGCCAGAGCGCCGGGGGCACCACGGCGGCGGTGGAGATCAGGTAGCCCACACGCCCCATCAGCCAGACATAGACCACGGCGAGGATCGCGATCAGCAGCACCGGCATCAGCGGCTCGCCCTCATGCGGCGCGTCGGCCGATGGCGCCGGCCGGCGCGCGCCGGGATGGACGAGTGCCTCGGCCACCCCGGTCATGGCGAGCGTTCCCGCCGCGATCATCGGAAAGAGCCGCGCGCCCCAGCCACCGTCGGACCCAAGCGGGATCAGCAGGGCCGACGCGCCGGCGGCGATCCCGAGGAGAACGAGCCCGCCGCCGACCGCGGGGGATGAACCCCGCATCGCCTAGCCCTGAGCCCGAAGATCGGCCATCAGCGCCTCGGTGTCGGCCTTGATCTGCCGCAGCTTCGCCTCGGCCTCGGCGCCCGGCAGGAACTCGGGCACGTTGCCCTGCACCTGCATGAGTTCGGCGAACTTCGCCGTCGCGGTGATCTGCCGCAACGCGTCCTCCATCACGACGAGCATGTCGTCGGGCGTCTCCTTCGGCGCGAAGGCCACGATCGGCGAGCTGACGGCGTTGAAGGGATAGCCCTGCTCGTCGGCTGTCGGTACGTCGGTCATGATGCTGTCGCGCTCCGGGGCAAGGATAGCGATGACGCGGAGTTCGTTCTCGAAGCCCGCGGCCTGCTGGATGCCGACGACGCCGAAATCGACCTGCGCGCCGATCACCGCGGCGCGGGTCGGCCCGCCGCCCTGGAACGGCACGTCGGTCGCCTGAAGCCCATGGGCGTTGAGGAAGCTCTGGCCGGCCACATGGTGCGCCCCGCCCCGCCCGTTATGCGCCCAGCGGAGCGCGCCGGGGGCCGACTGCGCCGCCGCCACGAAGTCGGCGAGCGTCTGGAACGGGCTGTCCTTCGGCACCAGGATCGCCGGGTCGAGGTCGCCGATCTGGGCGATGATGCGGAAATCCTCCAGCGGGTCGACCGGCGTGTCGCGCATCATCGTCGTCAGCAGGAACGATCCCGCGGAGGTGATCATGATCGTCTCGCCGTCGGGCCGCGCGGCGGCGGCCTCTGTCGCCCCGGTGATGCCGCCCGCGCCCTCCTTGTTCGTCACGATCACAGGCACCGGCACGATGCCGTCGGCCGCCGCCGCCACGGCGCGGGCGAAGGCGTCGGTGCCGCCGCCCGCCGCATAGGGCAGGATGATGTTGACCGGGCGCCGGGGCGCCCATTCCGCCCACGCCGCGAGCGGCGCGACAACGGCCGCGCCACCGGCGGCCAGAAAAAGCCTGCGATCCATCGTATCCTCCCGGGTGTCGTGGCGCATTTCCAGCCTGCGCCATCGTATCGAACGGGCATCACGCTAGCCGCTTGCCTTTCTTGAGGGAAACGCAATTATCCGGAAATGGCTTGCATGAAATCGAAGACATGAACCTGCGCAGCCTCCGCGTCTTTGCCGCCGTCATGGAGGAGGGCACGCTCGCGCGCGCCGCAGGACGGCTCCACATGAGCGAATCTGCTGCAAGTCGCCAGCTCCAGCTGCTCGAACAGGGCGTCGGCCGCCCCCTGTTCCGGCGCGACCGAAAGCGGCTGGACCCGGCGCCGGAGGCCGAGGTCCTGCTGCCCGAGGTGCTGCGCGTGCTGTCCCAGCTGGACGGGATGCCCGCCCTGATCGACGCGGCGACGACGCAGACGGCGCCTCCGCTCAGGATCGTCTGCCATTCCCGCGTGCTCTACGGCCTCGTCGTGCCCGCGATCTCGCTCCTTGCGCGCGAGGCGCCGGGCCTTTCGGTCCGGCTCGACGTGCAGCCCCGCCGGGATCTCGGTCGGCGGATGATGCAAGGGCTGTTCGACCTCGGCATCTCGGCGCTGCCGGCGCCGACCGAAGGGCTTGCGCCCGTGGTCCTCGGCTCCGCCCCGCTGCACGTTCTGGTCCCGGCAAGCCATCGGCTGGCGCACGCGACATCGCTGGCCACGAGGGATCTTCTCGCGCTGCCCTACATCGCGCTCGACGGCTCGACGGTGATCCGGCAACTGGTCGACTCGGCGCTCGCGGGCACCGGCGAGCGGCTGCAGCCCGCCTTCGAGGTCTCGACGGGCGCGTCAGCCTACCGCCTCGTCCGCGACGGCATCGGCTTCACCTTTGCCGACCGGATCGCGATCGACCCCGCGGTATCGGACGGAACGGTGCTCATGCCCTGGGAGCATCCGATCCGGGTCAGCTACGGCATGTTCCGGTCGCCCGGCGCGCGGCACGAGGCCGCCGCGCTGATCGAGGAGTTGCTGCGCAGGGTCTTCGTGCAAGCCACGGAGACTGCGGAGCGGGCGTAGCCGGCCCCCCCCGTGACGGCAGAACCCGGATGCGCCGATGTCCGGCCCCACGCGACGCCTTCGGACCCGCGATCCCTCAGGGGGCCTTGAGTTCGGCATAGTCCCCCGCCGCGCGAAGGGTGACGGTGACCGGCGCTTCGGTGCGGTTGCGCCAGAACCAGCCATGGTTGCCGGTGAAGGCGGCGGTCAGTTCGCCGGCCTGCTCGGGCACGCCCCGGCCCTGTTCGTAGCTGACCTTTTGGCCGCTGCCGTCGCCATGGGTGTCGTAGTTCACGACAGATCCGTTCGCCGTCCATTCGAAGCGGGCAGTCTCGCCTTCCTGCATGGCGAGCTTCACCTCGATCCCCTCGCCGGGGGCGAGCGTGTAGCTGACCTCGTCGCGCCAGTCGGAGCCGGTCGCCTCGGCCAGCGCGGCCTCGATGTCGGGCGCGAGGCTGGCGGGTGCGGCCGGGGCCGGGGCCGGGGCGGCCTCGGCGGCGGGGGGCGGTTCGGCGGCGGC
>CAZYBG010000012.1:0-51945 GCA_964645155.1 uncultured Rhodobacterales bacterium
CGCCACCCGCAGAGCCTGCGCCGCCCGCCCGCCCGGTGCCGCAGCCCGCGGAGCCCGCGCCGCCCCGCGGCGCGGCCGGCGGGCTGATCGGCCGCATGTTCGGCCGCAGCGACGTGGCGCCGGTGATCCGCCGCGCGCTCGATGACGCGATGCTCGAGCGGCTGGAGGAGCTGCTGATCCAGTCCGACATGGGGGTGGATACCGCGCTCCGGGTCACCGCCAACCTGGCCGAGGGGCGGATGGGGCGCCGGCTCTCGACCGACGAGATCAAGGCGATCCTGGCCGCCGAGATCGCGCGGATCATGGAGCCCGTCGCGCGGCCCCTGCCGCTCTACCCGCGCCGGCCGCAGGTCGTGCTGGTGGTCGGCGTGAACGGGTCGGGCAAGACCACGACGATCGGCAAGCTCGCCAGCCAGTTCCGCGCCGCCGGCAAGGGCGTGGTGATCGCGGCGGGCGACACGTTCCGCGCCGCGGCGGTGGAGCAGCTGCAGATCTGGGGCGAGCGCGCCGGCGTGCCGGTGATGACGGCGCCGGAGGGCTCCGATCCCGCGAGCCTCGCCTTCGACGCCCTCGCCCGGGCGCAGGCCGAGGGCGCCGACCTCCTGCTGATCGACACGGCGGGCCGGCTGCAGAACCGCCACGACCTGATGGAGGAACTGGCCAAGATCGTCCGGGTGATCCGCAAGAAGGACCCCGACGCGCCGCACAACACGCTCCTCGTCCTCGATGCGACGACCGGGCAGAACGCCCTGAACCAGGTGGAGGTGTTCCGCAAGATCGCCGACGTGACCGGGCTGGTGATGACCAAGCTCGACGGCACCGCGAAGGGCGGCGTGCTGGTGGCGCTGGCCGACCGCTTCGGCCTGCCGATCCACGCGATCGGCGTCGGCGAGCAGATCGACGACCTCCAGCCCTTCGATCCCGACGAGTTCGCCCGCGCCCTCACCGGGGCGGCGGCCTGACCGCCTGGCCGCCGTCGGGCGCGGTGGTGTCGGGCACGGTGGTGTCGTCGCCCTTCGGGCCGACGGCGGAAGCCAGCCAGTGGATGACGAGCAGGACGATCAGCGCCGCGACGGTCGCGATCGCGGCCAGCGGCATGTTCCCGACGCCGCAGGTGAGCCCGATGGCGCCGGCAAGCCAGAGGCCGGCGCCGGTCGTGAGCCCCCGCGTCTTCTCGGGCGAGGAGAAGACGACGCCCGCGGCGAGGAAGGCCACGCCCGCGGTCACCGCCTCGATCAGGCGCAGCGGGTCGACGCGCAGCGCGCCGGGGTTCGCGGTCGTCACCGCCATGAGGTCGAACGCCACCAGCGTGAACAGGCAGGCCGCGAGCGCGACGAGCATGTGCGTCCGCAGGCCGGCGCTTTTCAGATGGACCTCGCGCTCCCAGCCGATCAGGCCGCCCAGCACCATCGCCGCGAGCATGCGCCCCAGCGCCACTTGCCAAGGCAACTCCGAGAAGGGATTGGTGAAATCTGAAAGAAACGCGTCGAGCATGCCGATCCTCCCTGTCCGACCCCGCCCCTGGCCCCGCCCCTGGCCCAGCCCTTGGCGCCGCGCCGGCGCCGCGGAATGAGCGCCTGGCTCGTCTCGCTCGAGGGCACGCCGGCCGGGTCGCAACTGGCCACAACGCTTGCGCTCCTTGCCGCGTTCCTGCACGCGCTTTTTGGCGCGCTGCAGAAGGGCCGGCACGATCCCTGGACCTCCCGCGCGGCGATCGACATCTGCTACGGCGTCATCGCGGCCCCGTTCGCGCTGTTCGTCGTGCCCTGGCCCGAGCCGCACATGTGGCCGATCTTCGCCGGGGCCTTCGTGATCCATGCCGGCTACAAGGTGATGCAGGCCATGGCCTACGAGCGCGGCGCCTACACCGTCGTCTACCCCGTGGTGCGCGGCACCGGGCCGCTCTTTGCCGTGTTCGGCGCCTGGGTCATCTTCGGCGAGGTGTTCGCGCCGCTGCAGTGGCTGGGCCTCGCGACGCTGCTCGCCGGCATCTTCGGCCTCTCGGCCTACAACCTCGTCCACACCCGGATCGACCGCGAGACGCTGGTCCCCGCGCTCTGGCTCGCGGTGGGCACCGGCGCCTTCGTCGCGGCCTACACGACCTACGACGCCTACGGCATCCGCGCCACCGCCGACCCGTTCACGTTCCTGGCGTGGTTCTTCTTCATCGACGGCTGGTTCATGCCGGTGCTGACGCGCCGGCGGCTGCGGCGCCTGCCGGCCTCGGAGTTGCTGCCGCTTCTGCGCAGGGGTGTCATCGGCGCGTTCGTCGCCTATTTCAGCTTCGGGTCGATCATGCTCGCGACGCGGCTCGACTCGGTGGGCGAGGCGGCGGTGCTGCGCGAAACCTCGACCGTCTTCGCCGCGCTGATCGCCTGGCTGGTGCTGGGCGAGCGGGTGGGGCCGCGGCGGCTGGTGCTCATGGCATTGATCGCGGCCGGTGCCGTGATAGTAGAGGTCGCAGGTTGAGGAGGCCCGGATGGCCGAACGGCAGATCAGTCCCGGCGTGAAGACGGCGCTCGAGCTCGGGCCGGCGCTCCTGTTCTTCGCGGCCTACATGTGGCTGCGCGACCGGACCTTCGCCTTCGGCGGCGTCGAGTATTCCGGCTTCATCGTGGTAACGGCGGCCTTCGTGCCGATCCTGCTCGGCTCTATCTTCCTGCTGTGGCGGCTCTCGGGGCGGGTCAGCCGGATGCAGGTCGTCACCGTCGTCCTCGTCATCGTGTTCGGCGGCCTGACGGTCTGGTTCAACGACGAGCGGTTCTTCAAGGTCAAGACGACCATCGTCTACGGCCTCTTCGCGATGATCCTCTTCATCGGCCTCCTGCTCAAGCGGTCCTGGCTCGAATACGTCATGGGCGAGCTGCTGCCGATGCAGCACGAGGGCTGGATGATCCTGACCCGGCGGCTGGCCACGGCCTTCGCCTTCCTCGCCATGGGCAACGAGATCGTCTGGCGCACGATGTCGACCGACACCTGGGTGAAGATCGAGACCTTCGGCTTTCCGCTGATCCTGTTCCTGTTCCTGTGGAGCCAGATCGTCGCGCTGCAGCCCTACGTGATCGAGGACGAGGACAAGGCCGACTGACGGCTCAGGGCTTGCGCTGGAACAGGATCTCCTGCGCCTTGCGGTCTGCCTGCAGGTTTGACCGCAGATCCTCACGCAGCGCGCGGCCCCGCTGCACCGCCGGGCGGGCGCCGACCTCGTCGAGCCAGCGCTTCATGTGCGGCTTGTCGTCCAGCGTCTGCTCCTGGCCCTCCCATCCCTGTGCCCAGGGCCAGATCGCCATGTCGGCGATCGAGTAGAAGTCGCCGGCGACGTAGCGGTTGCCCGCAAGCTGGCGGTCGAGCACGCCGTAGAGGCGCGCCACCTCGCGGCGGTAGCGGTCCTTGGCGTAGGGCAGGTCGTTCGGCGGGTCCATCGAGGGCGCGTACTTGAGGAAGTGGTGCGCCTGCCCCGCCATCGGCCCGACGCCGCCCATCTGCCACATCAGCCACTGGTCGACGGCGATCCGGCCGCGCTCGGTCGGGCCGCAGAAGGTGCCGGTCTTCCGCGCGAGGTACTGCAGGATCGCCCCGGATTCGAAGATCGCGACCGGCGCACCGTCCGGCCCCTCGGGATCGACGATGGCCGGCATCCGGTTGTTGGGCGAGATCTTCAGGAACTCCGGCCTGAACTGGTCGCCGGCGCCAATGTTGACGAGGGCGACCCGGTAGGGAAGGGCCATCTCCTCGAGCGCGATGGCGATCTTCCAGCCGTTCGGCGTGGGCCAGTAGTGAAGCTCGATCTCGGCTGCCATGCGGTCCCCCTTTGTCCGGGTGACTACAATGGCGCCTTCCGCGCGAAGGGCAATAGGGATGCCGGCGCCGCCGGCTCGAGCAGGCGCGACCAGCGCGGCGCGCCGGTCGCCGGCAACGTGCCGCGCAGCACCGGCAGTGGCAGCGCGCCCGAGAGGACGGCCCGGTAGAGCGGGAACAGGCCCGGCCGCAGATAGCCCGACCAGTGGCAGATGCGGCCGGCCGGCGGCGCGACGCGGTGGCCGAGCCGGTCGAGCGCATCGAGCGTGTCGCGGTCGTCGATCTGGAGGTCGGTCCAGTTGCCGGCCGCGCGCCCGAGGCCGAGACCCAGCGTCCGGGCCCGGGGGCGGTGCGGCTGGACCAGCCATTCGATCATCGCGTCGAACACGTCGTTCTCGCGGCTGACGACGTTCAGCACCTCGGCCGCCGATCCCGCCGGCGTCGCGAGGGCGGCGTCCGCGGCCGCCCGGAACTCGGCCGGCGCGATCAGGACGACGCGGCCGACCGCGCCGGCCCGGGCCCGGCGGAGCGCCTCGAGCGCCACGCGGGCGCCGAGGCTGTGGGCCACGATGTCGGCGCGCCGGCCGCTTGCGGCCACGCGGTCGAGCACATGCGCCAGCGCGGTGCCGGCGCGCCCCGCCTCGCGCCAGGCCCGCCAGATATGGCCGGTCGCCGTCCAGCCGAACGCGATCCCGAGGTTGTCGGCGCCGACCCCCAGATGCCGGGGCCAGGAGATCGTCTTGGTGGTCGGCGCCGGATCGGGGTCGACCGCCAGGATGTGGCGGTGCGGGCACCGCCGGGCCGACCCCGGGGCGTACTTGTAGCCGTGTACCATGACGGTGACGCGCGCCTCGCGCGGCCAGGCCTCGAGCGCCGCGCCGAGCGAGGCGAGGCCCCCCGCGGCCGTGGTCTGCGCGTCGATTCGAACGAGGGGCATGGACAGCCTCCACCCGCCACAACATCTTGTGCGTGCGGGATAGCGGCACCATACGACGGCGCGATGAAGCGGGGGTTACACCTGCGTGACGGTGCTTGACCGCAACGGTTGCAGGCCTTAAGCCGCCCGTCGTGGCGATTTGTTCTCCGGATTGCGGGCCACGTTAAACAAGCCGCTAAAGAGGATGAGGGCAGCGCCCCCGGCCTCTTTTCGGACCGGGGGTTTTGTTTTGCCCGGGAGGGGCATGGATGGCGAAGGACTGGAAGCCCCGGACCAGGGCCGTCCATGGCGGGACCCGCCGCAGCCAGTACGGCGAACTGTCCGAGGCGATCTTCCTGACCCAGGGCTTCGCCTACGACAGCGCCGAGCAGGCCGAGGCGCGGTTTGTCGAGGCCGGCCCCGACGAGTTCATCTATGCCCGCTACGGCAACCCCACCACCCGCATGTTCGAGGAGCGGATCGCGGCGATCGAGGGCACCGAGGACGCCTTCGCCACCGCCTCCGGCATGGCCGCGGTCTCGGGCACGCTGTCGGCCATGCTGCGCGCCGGCGATCACGTCGTCTCCTCGCGCGCGCTGTTCGGCTCGTGTCTCTACGTGCTCGAGGAGGTACTGACGCGCTTCGGCGTCGGGGTCACGTTCGTGGACGGCACCGACCTCGGCCAGTGGCAGGCCGCGATCACCGAGGGCACCAAGGCCGTCTTCCTCGAGACGCTGTCGAACCCGACGCTCGAACTCATCGACCTGCGCGCCGTCGCCCGGCTTGCCCATGCGCGGGGCGCCCTCGTGCTGGTCGACAACGTCTTCGCCACGCCGGTCTTCTCGCGCGCGATCGAGCAGGGCGCCGATGTGGTGATCTACTCGGCCACCAAGCATATCGACGGGCAGGGCCGGGCGCTGGGCGGCGTGATCCTGGGCCCGCGCACCTTCATCCGCAAGACGATCGAGCCCTACATGAAGCATACCGGCGGGTCGATGAGCCCGTTCACCGCCTGGCTGATGCTGAAGGGCCTCGAGACGATGGACCTGCGCGTCCGCGCCCAGACGGCGACGGCGCTGCAGCTCGCCGAGGCGCTGGAAGGCCACGGGGCGCTGGCCCGCGTGCTCTACCCGCACCTCGCCTCGCACCCGCAGCACGCGCTGGCCCGGGTCGAGATGGAGGGCGGCGGCACGGTCCTGTCGCTCGAGGTGAAGGGCGGGCAAGGAGCGGCGTTCCGGTTCCTGAACGCGCTGGAGATCGTGAAGATCTCGAACAACCTCGGCGACGCGAAGAGCATCGCCACCCACCCGGCGACGACGACGCACCAGCGGCTGCCCGAGGCGCAGAAGGCGGCACTCGGCATCACGCCGGGCCTCGTCCGGCTGTCGGTCGGGCTGGAGGATGCGGGCGATCTTCTGGCGGACCTGACGGGGGCGCTGGCTCACGCCTCGGGGAAGTAGTCCGCCGGGCTTCGGACGCCCGGCAGCGCGCGCATCCGCGCAAGCCAGCCTGCCATCGCCGGCGACGGCGCGACCCCGGCCTCAGGCAGCCATTGAACATAGCCGAAGACCGCACAGTCGGCGATCGTGGGCGCCGCGCCCGCAAGGAACGCACTGCCGCCGATCAGCCGGTCGAACCGCTCGCGGTCGACCTGATAGCGCATCGTCAGCCATTCGACCGCACCCGGCGGAATGCCCTCGCCCCCGGTCCGCCGCGCCTCCTTCAGCTGCGGGAGGCACATGCCGATGCGGTTTGCCTCCCAGAAGAGGATCTCGCGCACCCGCGCCCTTGCGGCCGCGCCTTTGCCGCGAAGCCGCCCGCTGCGCTCGGCGATCTCCCACAGGATCGCGGCCGACTGCACGAAGGGCGCGCCGTCGATCACGAGGAGCGGCACCTCGGCGAAGGGACTGAGCCGCAGGAAGTCCGCCGGCCGGCCCGCGCGCGGAGCCCGGATGTCGGCGACCCTTGTCGCGTGGCCCACGCCGGCAAGTGCCAGCGCCACCGCCACCTTGCAGGCATGCCCGGACTCCCGATGCCCCCAGAGAACCACGTCGCGCATCGCCGGCCTCCCGCTGCCATCCGGGCGTGATCGGTGCCTGCCGGCCCGCCGTAGTCAACCCCGCCCGAAGTGATCCGCGTCGCGCGCCCGCGCGTAAGACAATGCAGACAGCCAAGGGCGCGCAGCCCGGGAGATAACCGCGGCCGCGTCGCGCAAGGGGGTTTTCCATGAACATCCATTCGACCGAGATCGAGCGCGAGCCCACGCGCGAGGAAGCCGCCCGCGCGCTCCGGCTGCTGCGAAACTGGGCGCGGGGCGCGTCCGAGGACGAGGTCACCACGCTCGACCCGACGATCCGCCGCCTGCTGCCGGAGGCGGAGCTTTCGAACTATCCCGCGCTTGGGCGCGCCTATGCCGAGGACTTCACGGTGACGGAGGCCTACAAGGCCTCGCTGCCCGACCTGCAGAACGGCCCCGAGAGTCTGATCCGGGGGGCCCGGCGGACGATCCAGCATGTCGGCATCTCGAACTTCCGGCTGCCGATCCGCTACCGAACGCGCGACAACGGCGACCTCACGCTCGAGACGTCGGTCACCGGCACGGTCAGCCTCGATGCCGAGAAGAAGGGCATCAACATGAGCCGGATCATGCGGTCGTTCTACCGCCATGCCGAACGGACCTTCTCGTTCGGGGTGATCGAGGCGGCGCTCGACGACTACATGGCCGATCTCGACTCGTTCGACGCCCGCATCCAGATGCGCTTCTCGTTTCCGATGAAGGTCGGCTCGCTGCGGTCGGGCCTCGCCGGGTGGCAATACTACGATATCGCTCTGGAACTGGTCGAGACGGCGGGCGTGCGCCGCAAGATCATGCATCTCGACTATGTCTATTCCTCGACCTGCCCCTGCTCGCTGGAACTGTCGGAACATGCCCGCCAGACCCGCGGCCAGCTGGCCACGCCGCATTCGCAGCGGTCAGTCGCCCGCGTCTCGGTCGAGGTGCTCCCGGGCGGGTGCCTGTGGTTCGAGGACCTCGTCGAGCTGTGCCGCAGCGCCGTTCCGACCGAGACGCAGGTGATGGTCAAGCGCGAGGACGAGCAGGCCTTCGCGGAGCTGAACGCGGCGAACCCAATCTTCGTCGAGGATGCCGCGCGCCTGTTCGCCGAGCGCCTGATGGGGGACGCGCGGGTCGGCGACTTCCGCATCGTCGCGAGCCACCAGGAGTCGCTGCACAGCCACGACGCGGTGAGCGTGCTGACCGAGGGGGCGACATTCGCCGCCGAAAGCCTCGACCCGAAGCTTTTCGCGACGCTGATCCACGCCGGCTGAGCCGCGCGGGGGCGGCGTTCTGACGCAGGGTCACGCGCTGTCACAAGCCGGCGAGGGGTGGCTGCGGGACGGGCCGCTTTTCGGTTATCGATGGCGGTACGCCAGCCGGTGCGCGGCATGGCGGTTCGCAACCTCGCGGGCGGTTCCCCGCCGCGATCCCGCATGAAGGATACCGCCCCGATGACTGCCCGCCTCCTGCCTTCGCTCGCCCTCGCGCTGGGCCTTGCCGCCGCCTCCGTCGCCGCCTCCGTCGCCCATGCCGGCCCGCAATTCGTCGATGGCAACGGCTATGCCGTCTCGGGCTACGACGTCGTGGCGTACTGGAGCCTGCCGCAGGCCGAGGTGGGTGCGCCGCAAGCGCCGGCGGTGCCCGGGCGCGCGGAGTTCACCGCCGAGCACAACGGCGCCACCTTCGCCTTCAGCACGGCGGAGAACCGCGACCTGTTCCTCGCCGACCCCGGGCGCTACCTGCCGGCCTATGACGGCCACTGCGCCTTTGGTGTCGCGCAGGGCGGCAAGGTGCCCGGCAACCCCAATCTGTGGCGGATCGTGGACGGCAAGCTCTACCTCAACATCACCGAGAAGGTCGTCGGCTTCTGGGAAGCGGACATCCCCGGCAACCTGACGCTGGCCGAGACCAACTGGCCGGGGATCGAGCCGGGTGCCGCCTCGACCATCAGCATTCCGGACTTTGCGAGCGCGGCGCCGCTGCAGTAGCCTCGCCCGGACCCCGGCGATCGCAAGGCCCAGGATGCCCGCCCGTCCAACCCGTGCCGCCGACACCTCGCGCCGGGTCCTGATCCTCGGCGGGGTCGTGGCGCTTGGCGCCGGCGGGGTGCTGTTCTGGCCGCCGGATGCGGGGCAGGCGGCGCCGGCGCTCACGCCGGCCGAGGCACTGGCGCGGGCCGACGCCGGCAGGCTTCTGATCGTCGACATCCGCCGGCCCGACGAATGGCGGCGCACCGGCATCGCCGCGCCGGCGGTGCCGCTCGACATGCGGCGCGACGACTTCGCCGCGGCGCTTTCGCGGCTGCGCGGCCAGTTGCCCGGCCGGTTGCCCGGTGCGGGGGCGGATGCCCTGCCGGTGGCGCTGATCTGCGCGCGCGGGGTGCGGTCGCGCCGCCTCGCGCGCCGCCTCGCCGCCGAAGGCGTGACCGGCCTTGCGGATGTTCCCGAGGGGATGGAAGGTTCGGCGGCCGGACCGGGCTGGATCGTCCGCGGGCTGCCGGTCCGCCGCTACGACCCGCAATCCGGCCAAGGGAGTGGACCATGATCCGATCAGTTGTTGCGCTGTGTCTCGCCGCCCTGTCGTGGGCAGGGGCCGCGACGGCCTGCCCCGGCCGCGAGGCGGCCTGCGGCGTGGACGAGGGCGAGTACTATGCGCTGCTGCCGCCGGCCGAGGTCCGCGGCGCCATCCTCTTCCTCCACGGCTATCGGTCGAGCGCGATGTCGATTCTGAACGACGCGCCGCTGATCGAGGACGTCGCCCGCCGCGGCTACGTGCTGCTCGTACCGAATGGCTCGGACGAAGAGGGGCGCGACGGCGGCTCGTGGTCGTTCTCCGAGATCGTCGCCGCCCAACGCGTCCGCGACGACGACGCCTTCCTCAAGACGGTGGCCGACGACGCGGCGGTGCGGTTCGGGCTCGACCGCGGCCGGATGATCCTCGGCGGCTTCTCCGAGGGCGGCTTCATGACCAGCTATCTGGCCTGCCGCGAGCCGACGGCCTTCTCGTCGTTCACGCCGGTGGCCGGCGGCTTCTGGCGACCCGCGCCCGAGACCTGCGCCGGCCCGGTGCGGTTGTTCCACACCCATGGCTGGCGTGACGAGGTCGTGCCGCTCGAGGGACGCTGGCTGCGGCGGCCCGACTTCGCGCAGGCCGACATCTTCGCCGGTCTCGACACGTTCCGCACGGCCAGCGCCTGCACCGACTTCAAGCCGGTGCACATGGAGGCCGAGGGTGCATTCCTGCGGCGCGGGTGGACCTGCGCGCCGGGCTCGTCCCTCGAGTTCGCGCTGTTCGACGGCGGGCACCGGATCCCGCCGGGCTGGGCCGACATGATGCTCGACTGGTACGAGGCCCTGCCCTAGCGGTCACTCGGCCGCGAGCAGCGCCTTCGGCGGCGGGGCTTCGGCGAAGGCCCGGCGCCAGGCGGCCACGGCCAGCCATTCGGCCGGCGGCGCCTCGCTCTCGGGGGTGCGGAACAGCCAGGCCGGTGCCGGGCGGGCCATCAGCCAGGCGATCGGCGCGGCGAGGACGAGGCTGACGGCGATCGGCAGCAGCCAGGTGGTGACCAGACCGGCCAGCCAGCCGGCGACAAGCACCGCGCCGGCGGCGGTCTCGATCCAGTGGAAACGCAGCAGATCGCCCAGCGCGGCTGGCCCGCCGTCGCGGTCGGCCGGAGCCCAGTCCATCGCGTGGCCTGCCGCGGTCGCGACGATCGCCCGGGTCTGCTGCACCATGAGGATCGGCGCGATCAGCGCGGTGCCCAGAAGCTCGGCGATGCAGGACAGGAACAGCGCGCCGCCGCCGCCGAAGCCGCGCCGCGCCGCGCCGCTCGCCAGCACCGGGACGAGGGCCAGGAACTTCGGCACGATCAGCGCCGCGACGGTCAGCCCGAGGATCAGGAGGGGCCCGAACGGCGTCGTCTCCGGCCAGACCGGATAGAGCGGGTTCTCGGCCGAGAAGTAGCGGATCGCCGACGCCTCCTCGCCGTTGCCGTGCAGCGCCCAGATCACCAGCACCACCAGCCAGGCAGGCGACATCAGGTAGGCGAGCGCGCCGAGGAGCAGGTGCATGCGCGAGACGAGATGCAGCCCGGCCGTGCCGAGCAGCCGCAGATGCTGGAGGTTGCCCGCGATCCAGCGCCGGTCGCGCACCACCCATTCGACGACGCCGGGGGGCGCGGCCTCGTACGAGCCGGCGATCTCGGGGAAGAACTTCACCCCCCAGCCGGCGCGCCGCATCAGCGCCGCCTCGACGAAATCGTGGCTCAGGATCAGTTTGCGCGACGGCCCGATCCGCGGCAGCAGGGCGCAGGTCGCGAAGGCGGGAAGCCGCAGCAGCGCGTTGTGGCCCCAGAAGTTCCCGGCCTCGTCGGTCCACCGTGCAAGGCCGCGCGACAGGGGCGGCCCGAACGCCGCCGTCGCGAAGGCCTGGAGCCGTGCGAAGAGCGTGGTGCCGCCGATCAGGTGCGGCGAGCTCTGCGCCACCCCGAGCCCCGGATCGTCGGCCATCCGGTCGGCGAGCGCGGCGATCGCCCCGGCGGTCATCAGGCTGTCAGCGTCGAGCACCAGCATCGCCTCGTGCCGGCCGCCATAGCGCGAGAGCCAGTCGTGCAGGTTGCCGATCTTGCGGTCGATGTTCTCGGCGCGGCGGCGATAGTGGACCGGGACCGCGCCCGACGCCTCGGCCACGCGCCGGTAGAGCGCCTCCTCCCGCGCCGCGATGGCGCCGTCGCGGGTGTCGGAGAGGACGTAGACCGTGAAGCGATGCGGCCGGCGGTCGCTGCCGCGCGCGGCAAGTGCGTCAAGTGCGTCAAGCGCGTCGCGCATCGCCGCGACGCGCGCGAAGACCGGCTCGGGCGCCTCGTTGTAGGTGAGCATCAGGACCGCGATGTCGAGCGTCGCCCGGCCCGCAGCGGCAGGCGCCCGCCGCGGCGGCAGGAGGCCCGCGACCGCGGTCAGCGCGAAGAAGGTGATGAGCAGGTTGGTCGCGCCGATCAGCGCGCAGAGCAGCATCTCGATCGGGCGGAAGCCGCCGGCCGACAGCCAGGCAGCCAGCAGCGCGACGAAGCCGGCCGAGAGGACCGGCGCGCCGAGAAAGACCAGGAACCGGAGCAGTTGCGCCCGGCGCGAGGCCGCGACCCCGGGAGCCCGCGGATCGCGGAACGGCCGGTCGAGATACTGCGGCACGCAGGCGAGCGGCGCCTCCGGCGGCATCGTCGCCGCCTCGGCCGCGGGCCGTGCGCGGGCGGGGAGCGCTGCGACGTTGCGGCGGGCGGCTGTCACCGGCGCGTTCATGACGTCCACCGGTAAAGCCAGGTCTCGCTGATCGGCGCGCCGTCCTGCATCAGGTAGGCCCGGAACTCGGCAAGCGCCGCATCGCCCGGCCGGAAGTCGAAGGCGAGCCGCAGGCCCCCGGTCTCGGGGTTGCGCTGCAGGATGCCCGGCGTCAGCTCTCCCGCCGTCGCGCGGACCGCCCAGGTGAAGTCCTCGATCTCGCCCGACAGCTCCGGCGCCGGCTCGAAGTCGATCGCGATGGTCAGGCCGTCGCCGTTGAAGGACCGGCCCATGCGGGTGTTCAGCACCCGCACGGCGGTGCCGCGCGGCACCGGATCCTGCCCCCAGGTCATGCGATAGGCGAAGCGGTGCTCGCCGCCGGCCGGCAGGGGCTCGGCGGGGCGCCAGTAGGCGACGATGTTGTCGTAGATCTCCTTGTCGCTCGGGATCTCGACCAGCGCCACCGCGCCGCGGCCCCAGGCGCCGTCGGGCTCGATCCAGAGGCCCGGGCGCTTGTGGTAGTTCGCCTCGAGGTCGGCAAAATCGGCAAGCGCCCGAGCCCGCTGCATCAGGCCGAAGCCGCGCGGGTCCGCGTCGCTGAAGGCGCTGATCTGCAGCGTGCGCGGGTTGGCCAGCGGCCGCCACAGCATCTCGCCCGCGCCATTGTGCATCAGCAGGCCGTCGCTGTCGTGGATTGCGCTGCGGAAGTCCGAGAAGCGGTCCCGGTTCGTCTCGTCGAACAGGAACATCGAGGTCAGTGGCGCGAGGCCGACATGGGCCAGATCGGTGCGCGGGAAGATCACCGCGCCCACGTCGCTGCGCGTGGCCTCGCCCGGCATCACGTCGAAGTGGTAGGCGCCGCTGACCGACGGACTGTCGAGCAGGGCGTGGATGCGGATCAGGTTGGCGCCGGCCTCGGGACGCTCGACCCAGAACTCGACGAACTCGGGGAACTCCTCGCCCGCGGCCTCGCCGGTGTTGAGCGCGAGCCCGCGCGCGGAGAGGCCGTAGGTCTCGCCCCGGCCGAGGGCGCGGAAGTAGCTCGCGCCCTGCAGGACGAAGAACTCCTGGAAGATCCCCTGCCGTTCCAGCTCGGCCCGGAGCCGCAGGCCGGAATAGCCGAGGCTGTCGTCGATCGGCAGGTCGGGCGCCTGGTCGGTCTTGTCGAACAGGCTGTAGTCGAACTTCAGCTCGCGCGACTCGCCGTCCTCGACGATGTGGATCCTGACCGGCCGCGGGAAGTAGAGGCCCGGGTGGAAGAGGTCGACCTGGAACGGCGAGTCGGTCCCTGCCCAGATCGCCCGCTGGGTGTTGAACCAGATCTTGCGGTACTGGTCGTAGGTCAGGTCGATCCAGGCCTGCGGCACGGTCGGCCGCGCCTCGTAGGGCGCCTGGGCGAGCGCACGGGCGCGCGTCTCGACCGAAGCCGGGTCGAACGGCAAGGTCGTCGCGGCCTGTGCCGCGGCGCGCCCCTGAGGCAGCGTCGCCAGCGCCGCCAGCATGCCCATGAAGCCCCGACGGCGGATCATCAGGCGCCCCCCTCCGGGCTCTGCCCGCCGCGGGCGGGGCGCCATGGCTGCGCCTTGAACCAGCCGACCAGATAGGCGGCCACGACGAGGGTGAGGATGCCGAAGACGTTCATCGCGATCATCGCCGGCAGCGCCCGGCCGGAGAGGTCGAGCGCGAAGCCCAGCACCTGCGCCAGCCACATCGAGACCATGAAGATCGCGAGCGACTGCTGGCCGACCTTGAGGATGGCAGCCAGCGCCGCGCGGCGGGTCTGCTCGAACGGCGCGCCCGCTTCGGGCTGGAGCCGCGCGCCGCCGGGGCCGACCAGGCAGAAGGCGAGGTAGCCGAGCGCCATGGCGTGCAGGAACCGCATCAGGCCGAAATCGGTCTTCGGCGTCAGCCAGACCAGCCAGTCCGGCCAGTTCGGAAAGAAGATCGCCGAGGGCAGCGGCACCAGATCGCGGATCCGCGGCGACGCGGTGAGCAGCGCGAACAGGACGAACGCGCCGGCGATCAGCACGAGGTCGCGGCGGACCGGCGGCACCGGCAGCCAGCCCCGCATCAGCGCGAAACCAGTGAAGAAGATGAGCTGCCAGCCGAACGGGTTGAAGAACCACTCGATGTTGCGGGCATGGGTCGAGGAAAACTCGAGGACCGGCCCGGTCCAGCCGAGCACCCGCCAGAGCCCCTCCTGCGCGCCGAGCCAGACCGCGAGCACCGCGACGAGCGCCAGGACGGGCGCGGCGCGGTAAAGCGCGACGACGACCGGCATCATCGCCAGGACGACGAGGTACATCGGCAGGATGTCGAAATAGTTCGGTACATATTGCAGCGTCAGCAGCTCGGGCAGGCGTTCCAGCGGGCGGTAGAAGAACTGCTGCAGGTTCAGCTGGCTGACATAGTTCCGGTCGGTCAGCAGGAGGCTGTTCAGCACCGCCATGGTGGCCGCCGTGGCGATGAACAGGCCGATATGCGCCCAGTAGACCTGCCAGGCGCGATAGCCCACCCGCGCGGTGCCGAGCAGCCAGCCGCGGTTGTCGAACACCCGGCCGAAGGCGATCGCCGAGGCCATGCCCGAGCAGAAGACGAACATCTCGGTCGCGTCCGAGAAGCCGAACCGCGCCGGAATCCAGTTCGCCGCGAGATTGTTCGGAATGTGCGCGACGAGGATGATGAACATCGCCAGACCGCGGAAGAAATCCAGCCTCGGGTCGCGGACGCGCGCCATCGCCGGCTGCGCTGCCGCGGCTGCCGGCCGCGCGGCCCAGCCGCCCGCGGTCACGCCTGGATCATCTGCTGCCAGAACCATTTGTCTTCGTCGGTCCCTTCCAGTCCCCGGCCCGGTCCGCGGCCCCGTCTCCGGCCGGGCGCTCAACGCGCGCCACCGGCTTCCGGTTCATTCGGCCGCTGCCGCTGCCAGACGCATTTCCGATACGATCTGCCGCCGCGCCTGTTCGTAGCCGTCCGCGGCCCCGCCGCGGCGCCGGCGCCGGTCGTCGAGCAGCGTCTCCGCCGCCGCGACGAGACCGGCGCGGAGACCGGCGTCGATCGTGATCCGTTCGAAGATATCGCGCTGCGCATGGCTGCCGCCGACTCGGGGCATGGCATCTCTGGCCTCGACTAATCGTTTGAAGGCGCTGCCATAATCCCCTTCTCCGAAAGCTGCAAGACCCTCTGCCGCGGCGACGCCCGGATGCCCGGCGACGCGGTCCTGGTCGCGCAGCGCGCGCGCGGCGTCGGCGCGCATTCGCCCGATCAGCCGCGCCTCGGCGGCTTTCTGCCCGCCGGCGCCGACCAGCCCGAGCAGGTAGTGCAGATCGGCAAAGATCAGCGCGCCGTCCTCGGTGCGGCGCGCCGCGATCTCGGCCAGCTCGTCCCATCTGTCGCCGACCGCGTGGCCCTCGAGATCGAGCCGCATCAGCAGCGAGGTGGCGTTGGAGATGTCGCGATAGTCGTCGGTGCGGTCCTTGCGGATCTCGGTGTCGTAGAGCGCGAAGGCCGCCTCCGCGTCGCCGACATCGAGATGCATGAGCGCCTTGTGCCACCAGACGTGGTAGCGGAAATTGTTGCATTCCGCCCAGGCCGCCTCGCGCCCGTCGAGCCAGCGGAGCCCGCCATGGGCATCGGCGGTCATGTCGTGGACATGGGCGACGGCATGGAGGCCCCAGGCATCGTCGGGCGCGAGCGCGAGCGCCTGTTCGCCGGCGGCGCGCGCGGCGTCGTACTGCCCCGCCTCCTCGAGCGTGAAGGCGCGGCAGCCGAGGAAATAGCCGCGCGCCGGGTGCGCGTCGTCGTAGTGCGGCAGCAGGAGGTCGGCCTGCTGCCGCATCCCCGCCAGATCGCCCGCCATGAAGCGCAGCGCGTGGCCGAGCTTCATCACGAAGGCGTCGCGCGGAAACGCCGCGGCGAGGTCGTCGATCTCGGCGATCGCGGCGAGGTGCCCGCCACCGAGCCAGTGGCCGAGCGCCGCGGCAAGCCGCCCGGCGCGCGGATCGTCCGCCGCGCCGGCGCGAAGCGCGGCGGCATGGGCGTCGCGCGCCGCCGGAACCAGTTCGTGCCGGCCCAGAAGCAGCAGGAACAGCCCCTTGGCGGCATGGGCGGCCGCGAAGTCGGGCGCCTCCGCGATCACCTGTGCAAGATCGTCCGCCGTGCGCCGCTTGTGGGCGAGAAAGCCGATCTGCATGGCATGCCATGCGTCCCGTGTTTCGCCCGGCGGCAGTGCCAGCCGATAGCCCCAGAGATCCGTCACATCCGTCTCCTCGCGATCGTCGTCCACAGGGCGGACCACGCGGCTTATATGCGTGTCAAATCGCGGGGATGGAAAACCTTCACGTGATCGCACGCAGTTGTGAGCGGCCGAGCGTCGTGTTTTTGCGCAGCCAGGCCCGCCATCGGCAGAAAGGCGCCAGTTTTCCACGCTTTCGCAACGTCATGGCCGCGGCGGGCGCGGTCCTTTGCTTCGGCGTCAGCCGTCGAGGAAGCGCAGGAGCGCGTCCTGGTCCTGCGCGAGTCGGGGCGGCGCCCGGTCGTAGCGGACCGGCGTGGCCGAGAACTTGAGCGGGTTGCCGAGAAGCCGGAGCGGACCGACCTCGGGATGCGCGAGGGTGACCACGCCGCCGCGCGCGGCGACCTGGTCGCTCGCCATCACCTGGTCGAGGCGGTTGACCGGCCCGACGGGCACCTTCCGCGCCTCGAGGCCCGCGACGATGTCGTCCATCCTGCGCATGGCGAGCGCGGGTGCCAGCGTCGCGAGCAGCCGCTCCCGGTTCCGGACGCGCTGGGCGTTGGTGGCGTAGGCGGGGTCCTCGGCCAGCGCCGCGAGGCCGAGGTAGTCGCAGAAGCGGCGGAACTGCGCGTCGTTGCCGACGGCGATGATGACATGGCCGTCGGCCGCCCCGAACACGTCGTAGGGCACGATGTTCGGATGCCCGTTGCCGCGCCGCGCCGGCACCTCGCCCGAGGTCAGGTAGTTGACGCCCTCGTTGATGAGCCAGGCGACCTGGCTGTCGACCAGCGCGAGGTCGATGTGCTGGCCCTCGCCGGTGCGGTCGCGGTGCCTGAGGGCGGCCAGAATGCCGATGGTCGCGTACATGCCGCACATCACGTCGGCGACGCCGACGCCCACCTTCATCGGCCGCCCCGCCGGCTCGCCCGTCAGGCTCATGATGCCGCCATAGCCCTGGGCGAGCAGGTCGTAGCCCGGCTTCTCGCGGTTCGGGCCGGTCTGTCCGAAGCCGGAGATCGAGCAGTAGACGAGGCCCGGAAACCGGTCCTTCAGCGCCGCATGGTCGAGCCCGTACTTCGCCAGCCCGCCCGGCTTGAAGTTCTCCACCAGCACATCCGCCCGGGCGGCGAGCCGCAGGATCAGGTCGGTCGCGGCCGGGTCGGCCAGGTCGAGCGCGACCGACCGCTTGTTCCGGTTCGCCGCCATGAAATAGGCCGAGAGGTCGCTTTCGCTTCCGTCGGGCGCGGGCACGTAGGGCGGCCCCCAGCCGCGCGTGTCGTCGCCGCCGGCGGGGTTCTCGATCTTCCAGACGGTCGCGCCGAGGTCGCCCAGCAGTTGCGTCGCCGTCGGGCCGGCAAGGATCCGCGTGAGGTCGAGCACAACGAGCCCGTCGAGCGCGCCGGGGCGTTCAGATGCGGCCATCATAGGCACCTCGCTCGATCTCGGCGGCGATCAGGGTGAAGGTCGGCCGGGCCAGAGCCGCCGCGACGGCCTGGCGGAGCGCGGCGCGGTCGCGCACGGCGATGCCGGTTCCGCCGAAGGCCTCCGCCAGGCGGACGAAATCGGTCCGCCCGAAATCGACCCCGCTGTTCGGCATCTGCCGTTCGCGCTGCTTCTTCTCGATCAGCGCGAGGCTCTGGTCGACGAAGACGACGATGGTCACCGGCAGGCCGAGATCGGCCAGCGTGCCGAGTTCGCCGGCGATCATCAGCAGGCCGGCATCGCCGGTGAAGGCGACGACCGGCCGGTCGGGCGCGGCGCGCTTCATGCCGATCGCCAGCGGCAGCGCGCAGCCCATGGTGCAGAGCCCGGTCGACTGGACGAGGGCGCGCGGTTCGGCCACCCGCCACATCTGCGACAGCAGGATCCGGTGCGCGCCGCTGTCGACGCTGGCGAGGGTCTCGGGCGGGAAGGCGGCCCGGCACTCGGCGATCACCGCGGCCGGGCCCCAGTCCTCGGTTTCCGGGAACGCCCGGGCGAGCGACGCGCGGGCGGCGGCGGGCTCGCCGCCCGGCCAGGCCGGCAACGGCGCGGGCAGGTCGCGCCGCAGCATGGCGAGCGTCGGCGCGATGGCGGCCTCGATGCCGAGGGTGGACTGGTGCATGTAGTGGTCGTTGCGGACATGCGCGATGTCGATGACCCGCTGCCTGGCAGGGTCCCACACCTCGCGCCAGCCGGCCCGCATCTCGATCGGGTCGTAGCCGGCGAGCACGATGAGGTCGGCCTCCCGGAAGAGCGGCAGGAGCACGCCGTCGGCCAGAGGCGAAAGGCCGGCGCCGCCAAGGCAGAGGGGATGGTCCTCGGGGATCACGCCCTTCGCCTTGTAGGTGGTCACCACTGCCATGCCGCGCGCCTCGGCAAAGCCGCGCACGGCATCGGCCGCGCCCTCGGTCAGCACGTCGAGCCCGGCGAGCATGATCGGGCGGCGCGCCTCGGCCAGCCAGCGCCGCGCCTCCTCGAACCCCGCGGAGGCGGCGGGCACCACCGGCAGCGGCGGCGCGATGCGGCGCACGCGTCCCGGCCGCGCGACCGGCGCCTCGGCCACCCCGATCGGCACGTCGACATGCACCGGCCCCTGCCGCGGCGCCAGCGCAAGGCCGACGGCGCGGTCGGCCACGATGTCGGCGCTTGCCGCCGAAAGCGTCAGGCTGCCCTTCGACATCGCGGCGAAGACGCGCCCGTGGTCCATCACCTGATGGGTATAGCTCTGTGCCTCGTCGGCATCGACGGCGCCGGTCAGCAGGATCAGCGGCACGCGGTCCTGCCACGCGTTCGCGATGACGTTGGCGGCGTTCATCGCCCCGGGGCCGAGCGTCGCGACGAGGATGCCGGGCGCGCCGGTCCGTTGCCAGACCCCCTCGGCGATGAAGCCCGCGCCGGTCTCGTGGCGGGTGAGGACGAAGCCGATTCCCGCCCGCTCCAGCGCGCCGATCAGGTGCAGGACCTCGCCGCCCGGCATGCCGAAGGCCAGACGGCAGCCCGCGGCGTGAAGGCGCTCGGCCAGCAGGTCGGCGGCGGTCGGATGCTGGGTCATCGAAGGCGGCTCCAAAGACCGGGCGGGCCGGCCGGTCCGGTTCTTGATCGGAGAGTTTCCGGGCCGATGCAAGCGGCGCCGGGCGCCAGGTCGCCGGATCGTGAGGCACGGCCCGCCGCGCCGCGACCGGCAAAAAAAGAGACGCAGGGGTATGCGCCCTCACCACCGGAAATCGCCGGCGCGCGGGGCGCGCGCCTAAGGTCGGACAGGTTGCCGTAGATCGGTCGCAGGCGCACGGCGACGCCCGGATCAACAAGGGCCTGCACTTCGCTGGGGAGGAAACCTATGAAGAAGGCACGGATGGCCTCGTTGTCGGTTGCGGCGCTGATGGTGCCCGCCGTCGCGCTGGCCCAGGACGACACGATCAAGATCGGCGTGCTCGTGGCGCTGGAAGGCACCTTCGCCGAAGGCGGCGCCGACGGCGTGCGCAACGTCGAACTGGCGTTCCAGCAGGTCGACAACATGGCCGGCGGCAAGCAGATCGAACTGGTCGTCGCGCCGACCGACACGACGCCCGACACGACGGTGCGCCAGGCGCGCAAGCTGATCGAGCAGGACGGCGTCGACATCATCCTCGGGCCGCTGTCGGGGTCCGAGGGGATCGCGATGCGCGACTACGCCAAGACGGTTCCGGACAACACCGTGATCAACGGCATTTCCGGCGCGCTCGAGACGACATGGGTCGATCCGGCCGAGAACTTCTTCCGCTTCAACCTCGACGGCGCGCAGTGGGGCGCCGGCCTCGGCACCTATGTGGTGAACGAGAAGGGGTGGCGGCGGGTCGCGACGGTCTCGGCCGACTACTCGTTCGGCTACACCAACTTCCTCGGCTTTGCCGTCGATTTCTGCCGCGCGGGCGGCGAGATCGTCGAGCGGTTCTGGGTGCCGCTCGGCTCTTCGGACTTCGGCGGCGTCATCGCGGCGCTGCCCGAGGACGTCGATGCGATCTACCTGGGCGTCGGCGGCACCGATGCGATCAACTTCCTCAACCAGTACGAGCAGGCCGGCGCCGAGACGAACCTGATCGGCGGCACGATCATGGCCGACCAGACCGTGCTGACTTCGCGCGGACGGGCGAAGGAGGCGCTGGTCGGCACGCCGACCTCGGGCCCGCTGGCCCAGGACAACCCCGATCCGGCCTGGCAGGAGTATGTTGCCGCCTACCAGGCGGCGTTCCCCGAGGGCGAGCGGTTCCCGACGCCCTCGCTGTTCGGGGTCGGCTACTACGTGGCGGCGCTGGCGGCGATCCAGGGGCTGAACGCCGTCGAGGGCGACCTGTCCGACGGCCAGGTCAAGTTCCGCGAGGCGCTCTCCACCATGCCGCTGGCGACGCCGCTCGGCACCGTCACGCTGAACGAGAACCGGCAGGCCACCGGCACGGTGTTCATCAACGAGGTGCAGGAGGGCGAGGACGGCAACCTCAAGAACGTGCTCGTCAGCACCACCGAAGGCGTGACGCAGACCCTCGGCATGACCCCCGACGAGTTCCGCGCGATGGGCCTGCCGTCGCGCGACACGCCCGACTGCGCCGCGCTGGGCGGCGCCGGCTGACGACAGAGCAGATGCCGGAGCCAGGCCCTCGCGCCCGGCTCCGGCCCTTGCGGCCGGCCCGTGCCCGGGCGCGGCCGGTCCGGATGCCGGCCTCCTGCCCGTGGTCGCCCCATGTCGCTCATCACCTATGTCACCCGCATCCACTTCGCCGACCGCATCCTTGAGGATGCGCTGGCGGTGGAGGCGCGCAAGCTCGGCGTCCGGCGCCCGCTGATCGTCTCGGACGTGCCGGATGCCGAATCGCGTGAGCGGCTCGAGGATGCGCTGCCCGACGGTTCCGGCCCGCGGTTCCTCGATGTGTCGCAGGCGTCGGGTGCCGGTCTGCCGGACATCCGCGCGGCGCTGTCCGAAGGCGCCTGCGATGCCATCGTGGCGCTGGGCGGGCCGCGCGCGATCGACCTCGCGCGGCTGGTCGGCGGCGTGGGCGGTGCGGGTGCGATACCGCTGATTGCGGTGCCCACCACGACGGCCAGCATCGGCCTCGGCCCGGTCGCCGCCAGCGCCGCCGGCGTCGGCCCGAACCTCGCGCCGCGCACCCCGACGCTCATCCTCTGCGACCCGACGCTCACGCTTTCCGCCGATGCCGGTGCGACCGCGGCAGCGGGGATCGACGCGCTCAGCCACTGCATCGAGGCGTTCCTCGGCACCGCCTACAACCCGCCCGCCGACGGGATCGCCATCGAGGGCGTGCGCCGCGCCGGGGCATTCCTGGAACGCGCCGTGACCAACGGGCGCGACCTCGAGGCCCGCAGGGAAATGATGGCGGCCGCCCTCAATGCCGGGCTGGCGGCGCAGAAGGGGCCGGGCGGCGTCGAGGCGGCGGCCCGCGCCGTCGAGGCCGAGGCACGGCTTTCTGACCGGCACGGCATCTGCCACGCCGCGCTGCTGCCGCAGGTGCTCAGCTTCAACGCGCCGGCGGTCGCCGACCGGTTCGACGCGCTGCGCCATGCGCTCGGCTTCGCGCCGGGGGCCCATCTGCCGGCGGCGATCGCCGATTTCGGCGCACGCATCGGCCTGCCGCCCCGGCTGTCGGCGCTCGGCCTCGGCCGGTCGGCGCTCCGGCGCGTCGCGCAGAGCGCGGCCGCCGACCCGGCGAACCGCACCAATCCGCGGCACGCCACCGCCGAGGACTACCTCGGCATCCTCGAGGCGGCGCTGTGACCCGGTGCCGGCCGTGCAGCAGTTTCTTTGCCGCGCGGCAAATCTGCGCTAGCCTCGCGGAAGAGATCGCATCGTCAGAATGCGGAAGGGAGGAAGATGAGTGATGCACTGGCCGTGTTCCACGGCGTCTTCGGACGTGTCTGCCTGTATCTTCTCGACCGCAGGATGGTACCGCACGGACATCGGGAAGGTCACCTGATCTTCCATGTCCAGGGGCCCGACGCGCGGGTCGTGGTCGACGACGTGGCGTTCCCCGTCTCGGCCGGGCAGGCGGTCGCGATCAGCCCGTGGCAGACCCACCACTACCTCAACATCGACACGCGCACGCCGACGCTCTGCCTGGTCCTCTACATCCGGCCGGCCTGGTTTCTCGAGGCCTCGCGCCGGGCCTCGGCGACGCTGAGCTTCGGGCGCGCCGGGGTGGAGGTGACCGACCATCTCGCGCGGCTCGTCTACGCCACGGCGCAGGCCATGCTCGACCCCGACCGCGAGGACCCGCTGATCGAGGAGCGGCTCTGCGATCTGACGCGCTCGGCGTTCGACCAGTCCTGGCAGTGGACCCGACCGGGCTGCGCCTTCACCGGCCCGGCCCTGCCGCGGCGCGACTACCGCATCCGGAACGCGCTGCGCATCCTGCGCGATCGCATCGGCGAGACCTTCGAGCTTGACGGCGTGGCGCGCGAGGTCGGCCTGTCGCGGCCGCATTTCTACAAGCTGTTCCGGGCGCAGGTCGGGCTGACGCCGAACCTCTATGTCAACGCCCTGCGGATGGAGCGGGCGATCGACCGGCTGGCGGCGACGCAGGAGGCGGTCGCCGAGATCGGCTTCGACCTCGGCTTCTCGAGCCAGGCGAGCTTCTCGCGCTTCTTCATCGCCAACGGCGTCGTGCCGCCCTCGACCTATCGCCGGAGCGTCCACGCCAGCGCGCCGCACTGAGCCATTTTGCCGACGGCACGCGCAACGATCAGACTGTCGGGTATGCCGGCACGCGCCGGGCGGGGCTAGACTTTTCCGGTCAGTCCGGCCCGATCCGGGGCCGGCCAGCCGGAAGCCGAGATGCAGGGGTTCGTCGCGCGCCATCCGATCTGGTCGTTCGTGCTTGCCGCCGTGGCGGTGGCGCTGCTGTGGCTGGTGCTCGCGCCCTGGCCGCCGGGGTTCGAGGAGGTGTTCGGCCGCAAGCGCATCTTCCTCAACGCCTTCTTCGGCGGCATCACGCTCGGTGCGCTCTACTTCCTGGTCGCATCGGGCTTCACGCTGATCTTCGGGCTCATGCGCAACGTCAACCTCGCGCATGGCTCGCTCTACCTGCTCGGCGGCTACATCGGCTTCGAGATTTCCGAGGCGACGGGCTCATGGCTGCTGGCCTTCCCGGTCGTCTTCGTCGCCGTCGCCGCGCTCGGGCTTCTGCTCCAGTACCAGGTGTTCCGCCGGATGGAGGGCGAGGAGCTGCGCCAGACGATGGTGACGATCGGGCTCAGCGTGGTGATCGCCGACATCCTGCTCTGGGTCTGGGGCGGGCAGTCCTACACGATCCTGTCGCCGGACTGGCTGTCGGGCCCGATGAGCCTGCCGGTCGTCTCGTCGGTCGGCGAGGATGGCGAGATCACCTATCTGCGCTACCCCGCGGTGCGGATGGCGATCCTGGCCGCCGCGATCGTCGTCGGCGTCGGCATGTGGCTGGTGCTGAACCGCTCGCGCCTCGGGATGCTGATCCGCGCCGGGGTGGACGACCGCGAGATGCTGGCCGCCTCGGGCATCCGCATCCAGTATGTGTTCCTCGCCGTCTTCGCCTTCGGCGCCGGCCTGGCCGGAATGGGCGGCATCATCGGCGGCACCTTCCAGTCGCTCTCGCCGGGCGAGGATACGCGGTTCCTGCTGGCCTCCCTCGTGGTGGTGATCGTCGGTGGCATGGGCTCGATCCCCGGCGCCGCCATCGGCGCGCTGGTGATCGGGCTGGCCGAGCAGATCGGCCTCGTCTACGCGCCGACCTATTCGGTGGTCTTCACGTTCCTGATCATGGCGGCTGTGCTCGCCTTCCGGCCGCAGGGCCTTCTGGGGGTGCGCAGGTAGATGGCGCTCGCCGAACGCATCTCCGACCGCGCGGGCGCCTACCAGCCGGGCTGGGTCGAGCGCATCCCGGCGCAATGGTGGGTCGGTGGGCTGATCCTGCTGACGCTGCCGGCCTGGGCCAACGATTTCTGGCTGTTCCAGGTGATGGGCTGGACCTTCATCCTCGGGATGATCGCGCTGAGCATGATGTTTCTCGCCGGCTATGGCGGCATGGTCAGCCTGATCCAGATGTCGGTCGCTGCGATGGGCGGTTACATGGTGGCGATCTTCGGAACCTCGGGCGTCACCGCGATCAGCATGGGCCTGCCGTGGTGGGTGGTGATCCCGATCGCCGTCATCATCGCCACCGCCTTCGGCACGCTGGTCGGCGCGCTCGCCGTCAGGACCGAGGGCATCTACACGATCATGATCACGCTGGCCATCGCCTCGGCCTTCTTCTACTTCGCCCGGCAGAACTACGGCATCTTCAACGGCTATTCCGGCTTCAACTCGGTGGTGCCGCCGCGCCTGTTCGGCGTCGACTGGCGCGGTGCGGTGCCGTTCTACTACCTGACGCTGGCGATGGCCGTGCTGTCCTACCTGGTCGTCGTCTACGTCGCGCGGACGCCCTTCGGGCTGGCCCTGCAGGGGGTACGCGACAATCCCCGGCGGATGGCGGCACTCGGCTTCAACGTCACCGCGCACCGGATCGCGGCCTATGCGTTCGCCAGCGTCATCGCAGCGCTGGGCGGCATCCTCCTGGTCTGGCAGAACGCGCAGATCTCGCCGGGGACAGCCGGCATTCCGGCGGTGATCGACATCCTCGTGATCGCCGTCGTGGGCGGC
Organism: uncultured Rhodobacterales bacterium; assembly: GCA_964645155.1. Taxonomy (GTDB): domain Bacteria; phylum Pseudomonadota; class Alphaproteobacteria; order Rhodobacterales; family Rhodobacteraceae; genus CAZYBG01. The sequence continues at coordinate 24,919 of CAZYBG010000012.1, forward strand.
ATCCTGCGGCCCATCGGGCCGTTCATCGGGGCGCTGATCTACGTGTTGCTCGACACCTTCGCGCCCGACATCCTGACGACGTTCGGGCTGTCGGGCGAGCGCTTCAAGCTGCTGATCGGCATCGGCTTCCTGGCCGTCGTGTTCTTCTCGCCCGACGGCGTGCTCGGGCTGTGGGAACGCTGGAAGGCCCGGCGGGCCGAGCGGCGCGACCCGCTGCGGGGGGGCCGGCCGTGACGCTGGTCGAGGCACGCAGCTCCGCCGCCGAGCGGCTTGGCGCCGTCAGTTCGGGCAACGCGCTGGAACTTCGGGGCGTGACGAAGATGTTTGGCGCGCTGGCCGCGATCTCCGACATCACGCTGACCGTCCGCTCGGGCGAGCGGCGCGCGGTGCTGGGCTCGAACGGCGCCGGCAAGACGACGCTCTTCAACTGCGTGACGGGGGATTTCCTGCCGACCACCGGCACCATCCGCGTCTTTGGCGAGGATGTCACCGCGTTCCCGGCGCATGAGCGCATCCGGCGCGGATTGCGCCGCACCTACCAGATCAGCCTTCTGTTCGGCGGGCTGAGCGTGGCCGACAACGTCTATCTCGCCTGCCGGGGTGTCAGCCGGGGGCGGTTCTCGATGCTGCGCCCGCGCCGCGGCGACCCTCTGGTGATGCGGGCGGCCGAACTGATCGAGGCGGTGCACCTGTCGTCATTGGGCGACACGCTGGTCGCCAATCTCAGCTACGGTCAGCAGCGGCAGCTGGAAATCGCGCTGGCGCTGGCGGGCGCGCCGCGCCTGATCCTGTTCGACGAGCCGGCGGCGGGGCTGTCGCCGACCGAGCGGCAGGAGCTGATCGCGATCCTGACCGGACTGCCGGGCCATATCGGCTATGTCATCATCGAGCACGACATGGACGTGGCGCTGCGCGTCGCCGAAAGCGTGACGATGATGCACAACGGTCGCATCTTCAAGGAAGGCACGCCGGAAGAGATCGAGAACGACCCCGAGGTGCAGGAGCTGTATCTCGGCGACGGGAGCCACGGTCATGGCTGAGCGCGCCAAGACCCGCGCCGCGGCGCTGCAGGTCCGGGGCCTCAACGTCTTCTACGGCGCGTCGCATGCGCTGCAGGGCGTCGACCTGACGCTGGAGCGCGGCGCGCTGTCGGTCGTCGGCCGCAACGGCATGGGCAAGACGACGCTGTGCAAGGCGATCCTCGGGCTGGTGCCGGTGGCGTCGGGCTCGATCCTCTTCAACGGCCAGTCGCTGGTCGGCCGAAGCCCCGCCGAGATCGCGCGGATGGGCATCGGCTATGTGCCGCAGGGCCGCCGGCTGTGGCGCTCGCTGACGGTCGACGAGCACCTCAGGACCGTGGCGACGAAGGGCGGCGCCTGGTCCATCGAGCGGGTCTATGCCACCTTCCCCCGCCTCGCCGAGCGCAAGCAGAACGGCGGCGGCCAGCTTTCGGGCGGCGAGCAGCAGATGCTGGCGATCAGCCGGGCGCTGCTGATGAACCCGCGCCTTCTGGTGATGGACGAGCCGACGGAAGGGCTGGCCCCGGTGATCGTCGCCCAGGTCGAGGAGATGCTCCTGCGGCTGGCGGACGAAGGCGAGATCGACGTGCTGGTGATCGAGCAGAACATCGGCGTCGCCTGCGCCATCGCCGACCGGGTCGCGATCATGGTGAACGGCCGGATCAGCCGGGTGACGCCCGCGCGCGAGCTGGCCGGCGACCGCGACCTGCAGCAGCGGCTGCTGGGCGTCGGGCGCCACGCCCATGACGAGACGCCGGAGGCGGCGCCGCCGCCCGGCGCGGCGGCCGCCCCGGCCGCGCCGCAGGCGCCGACGATCTACCTGTCGAACCCGAAGCCGCCGACAAGGTGGAGCCAGCCGGTCCCGGTCGCGCAGATCGAACGTGCCGCGCGGGTCCAGACGGCGGGCGCGCTGACCGGGGTGCCGGCCGGGTCGGCGGCCGAACTGGCAATCCGCCCGCTCGCCGGCCCCGGGGAGCGGGTGATCCTGGTCGCCGGCACGCTCGACACCAAGGGTGCCGAGCTGCGCTACATGCGCGACCTGATCCGCGCGGCGGGGCTGCCGGTGCGGATGGCCGACCTGTCGACCAGCGGCGCGCATTCCGGCGCCGAGATCCCGGCGCACCAGATCGCCGCGTTCCACCCGCGTGGCGCGGCGGGCGTCTTCACCGGCGACCGCGGCCAGTCGGTGGCCGGCATGACGCTGGCCTTCGCGCGCTGGATCGCCCGGCAGGAGGGGATCGCCGGCATCCTGTCGGCCGGCGGCTCGGGCGGCACGGCGATGGTCGCGCCGGCGATGCGGGCGCTGCCGGTGGGCGTGCCGAAGATCATCGTCTCGACGGTCGCCTCGGGCGAGGTCTCGAATTATGTCGGTCCCGCCGACATCATGATGCTGCATTCGGTCGCCGACGTGCAGGGCCTGAACGCGATCACCGAGGAGGTGCTGGGCAACGCCGCCCACGCGATGGCGGGCATGGTGACGGCCCGCCGCGACGCGCCGCCGCGCCGGGCCGGCAAGCCGGCCGTGGGCCTCACCATGTTCGGCGTCACCACGCCGGCGGTCCGGCAGATCGCCGCGCTCCTCGGCGACGACTACGATTGCCTCGTCTTCCACGCCACCGGCATCGGCGGGCAGGCGATGGAGAAGCTGATCGACGGGGGTAAGGTCGAGGGTGTCATCGACATCACCACGACCGAGATCTGCGACATGATGATGGGCGGCGTGTTCCCCGCCACCGACGACCGCTTCGGCGCCGTGATCCGCAGCCGGATGCCCTATATCGGCTCGGTCGGTGCGCTCGACATGGTGAACTTCGCGGCGCCGGAGACGGTGCCCGAGAAGTACCGGGGCCGGACCCTCTACGGGCACAATCCCCAGATCACGCTGATGCGGACCACGGCCGAGGAATGTGCCGCGATGGGCCGTTGGATCGGCGGGCGGCTGAACGAGATGGAGGGGCAGGTGCGCTTCTTCCTGCCCGAGGGCGGCGTGTCCGCGCTGGACGCGCCGGGCAAGCCGTTCCACGACCCGGCGGCGCGCAAGGCGCTTTTCGACGCGCTGGAGGCGACGGTGCGGCAGACCGCCAGCCGCCAGCTGATCCGGTTGCCAAGCCACATCAACGATCCCGATTTCGCCGCCACCGTCGTCGCCGCGTTCCGCGCGCTGCATGGCGGGCGGCCGGCCCGGAAGAGGCAGGCCCGATGATCGCGCGCAAGACCATCCTGGAGCGGTTCCGCGCGATGATCGCGGCCGGCGAGCCGATCATCGGCGGCGGTGCCGGTACCGGCCTTTCCGCCAAATGCGAGGAAGCCGGCGGCATCGACCTGATCGTGATCTATAATTCCGGCCGCTACCGGATGGCGGGCCGGGGGTCGCTCGCCGGCCTCATGCCCTATGGCGATGCCAATGCCATCGTCGTCGAGATGGCGTCCGAAGTGCTGCCGGTGGTGAAGCACACGCCGGTGCTGGCCGGCGTCTGCGCCACCGATCCGTTCCGGCTGATGGACGTGTTCCTCGACGACCTGAAGCGCATCGGCTTTTCCGGCGTGCAGAACTTCCCGACGGTCGGCCTGATCGACGGCACCTTCCGCGCCAATCTCGAAGAGACCGGCATGGGCTTCGGGCTCGAGGTCGACATGATCGCGAAGGCCCGTGCCAGGGACATGCTGACCACGCCCTACGTCTTCGACGAGGACAGCGCGGCGGCGATGGCGAAGGCCGGGGCCGACATCATCGTCTGCCACCTGGGCCTGACCACCGGCGGCAGCATCGGCGCCGAGACGGCGCTGAAGCTGGCCGACTGCCCCGCCATCGTCGACCGCTGGGCGGAGGCCGCACTGAAGGTCAACCGCGATGCCATCATCCTTGTCCATGGCGGCCCGGTCGCCATGCCCGAGGACGCCGACCACGTTCTGAAGAACACCAGCACCTGCCACGGCTTTTACGGCGCCTCCTCGATGGAACGGCTGCCGACCGAGGTGGCGCTGACCGAACAGACCCGCGCCTTCAAGCGCATCAAGGGCCGCTAGAGGGCGGAAGAGGGGAGGGACGATCATGACCGGCCAGCTGATAGGGCAGCTCATCCTTTGGCTCATCGTCGCGGTGGTGGTCATCGCCATCATCTACTGGGTGATGCAGTGGCTCTACCGGAGGTCCACCAAGGAAGTGGCCTTCGTGCGCACCGGTTTCCTGGGCGAGAAGGTGGTGATCGACGGCGGCGCCTTCGTATGGCCGATCATCCACGACACCACGCCGGTCAACATGAACACCCTGCCGCTGGCGGTCAGCCGGACCAGGGACACCGCGCTGATCACCAAGGACCGGATGCGGGTGGATGTGGAGGCCGAGTTCTACGTGCGCGTCCGCCCCGAGCGGAAGGCGGTGTCGATGGCGGCCTCGACGCTCGGGCGCCGGACGCTGGAGGCCGAGAACCTGCACGGGCTTCTGGCCGGCAAGTTCGAAAGCGCGATGCGCGCCGTTGCGGCCGAGATGGTGATGGGCGAGATGCACGAGCACCGCCACACCTATGTCGCGCGCGTGAAGGAGCTGGCGCAGGAGGACCTGGAGAAGAACGGGCTCGAGCTGGAAAGCGTCGCGATCCTGGACATCGACCAGACGGCGCTGGAGTTCTTCAACCCCTCGAACCGCTTCGACGCGGAGGGCCTGACGGTCCTGATCAAGGACATCGAGGCGCGGCGGAAGCTCAGGAACGACATCGAGCAGGATTCGATGATCCAGATCCGCACGCGCAACCTCGAGGCGGAAAAGCAGAGCCTCGAGATCGAGCGGGCGTCCGAGGAGGCGCGCCTGGCGCAGGAGCGCGACGTGGAGTTCCGCCGGGCGCAGCAGCGCGCGGAACTGGCCCGCGAGAGGGCGGAGCGCGACACCGAGGCCGAAAGCGCGCAGATCACCGCGCGCGAGACGATCGAGAAGGCGCGCATCGCCAACGACCGCGCCATCGCCGAGGCGCGGATTTCCTCCGAGCGTGAGGTGCGCGCGCGCGAGATCGCCCGCCAGCAGGCCGACGAGGCCGACGAGATCTCGGCCCGCCAGGCGACCGAGACGGCCCGCATCCTGCAGGAGCGGTCGGTGAAGGAAGCGCGCATCCTGAACGAGCAGGAGACGCAATCCAAGGAGATCACCCGACAGCGGACCATCGAGGAAGCCGAGATTGCCGCCCGCGAGGCGACCGAGCGCGCCCGGATCGCGCAGGAGAAGGCGCTGGCCGAGGCCCGCATCGCCCGCGACCGCGAGACGCAGGCGCTGGAGATCGAGCGGCAGAAGGCGACCCGCCAGGCTGAGATCGAGGCCAACGAGGCCAACGAGAAGCGCCGCATGGCGCAGGACCTGCTGCTGGCGCAGACCCGGATCCGCGGCGAGGAGGACATCCGCACCCGCGAGATCGCCCGCCAGAAGGCGCTGGACGAGGCCGAGATCGCCGCGCGCGAGGCGGTGGAGCGGATGCGCATCCTGCAGGCCGCCGAGGTGAGCGAGGCCCGGATCGGCGAGGACCGGCGCATCCGCGAGCTGGAGATCGCCCGGCAGCAGGCGGTCGAGGCCGCCGAAATCGCGGCCGGCGAGGCCGTCGAGGCGGCGCGGATCGCGCGCGAAAAGCAGATCAGCGCAACCCGCATCGCCGCCGACGAGGCCACGAAAAGCCGCGAGATCGCCCGCAACCGCGCCATCGACGAGGCCCGCGTGGCTGCCGACGAGGCGGTGGAGCAGGCCCGGATCGCCCAGAAGCGCGCGCTCGAGGCCGAGCGTATCGCCGCCGAGCAGGCGGTGCGGGTGCGCGAGGTCGAGAAGGAACGCGATGTCGAGGCGGCCCAGGTCGAGCGCGAACGCGTGGTCGAGGCCGCGCGGCTGGAACGCCGCCGGTCGCTGGAGCAGCTCGAGATCGCCCGCGTCCAGGCGCTGCGCGAGGCCGAGATCGAAAGCCGCGAGGACGTGGAGCGCGCCCGGATCGCCTCGGAACGCGGCCTCGACGAGATCCGCATCGACCACGAGCGGGTGCGCCGCGAGCTTGAGGTGAACCGCGAGAAGGCGGTCGAGACGGCGCAGATGGAAAAGGCCATCGCGCTCTACCAGAAGTCGCTGGAGGAAAGCGCCGCGCGCGCCGAGGCCGATGCCGCCCGCGCCCATGCGGCCGAGGCCGAGGAGAAGGTCAAGACCGTGCGCGAGACCGAGGTGGCCAACCGCCGCAAGTCGGTCGACGTGCTGATGGCCGAGAAGGCCGCCGCCGAGGCCCGGTTCATGGCCGAGGCGCAGCAGGTGCGCGCCGCCGTCGAGGCCGAGGCGCAGAAGCTGATCAACGAGGCCGAGAACATCCTGACAGACGAGGCGCGGCATTCGCTGTTCAAGCGCAAGATGCTGGAGCATGTGGAGGGAATCGTCGCGGCCAGCGTCAAGCCGCTGGAGAAGATCCAGGACATCCGGATCATGACGCTCGACGGGATGAATGGCGGCGGCGGCCGCGAGGGCAGCCCGACCGACGAGGTCATCAACTCGGCGCTGCGCTACCGCGTGCAGGCGCCGCTGATCGACTCGCTGCTGTCCGACATAGGGATCGAGGGCGGCAGCCTTGCCAGGCAGGGCGGGCTGATCCGCGAGGCCTCCGACATGCAGCGTGTGGCCAGCGAGGCGAAGAAGGCCGTGCCAAAGCCCGAAGGCGGGGAGAAGAAGTAGATGCCGCGCATCTATGTCTCGTCGGTGATCGACGCGCCGGCGGCCAGGGTCTGGGAGCGTATCCGCGACTTCAACGGCCTGCCGCGCTGGCACCCGCGCATCCGCGACAGCCGGATCGAGAACGGCGAGCCCGCCGACCGGGTGGGCTGCGTGCGCGACTTCCACCTGCAGAACGGCGACCGCATCCGCGAGCGGCTTCTGGGGCTCAGCGACTACGACATGTTCTGCACCTACGCGATCCTGGAAAGCCCGATGCCGCTCAGCGACTACATCGCCACGCTGCGGCTGACGCCGGTGACCGACGGCGAGCGCACCTTCGCCGAGTGGACCGCCGAGTTCGATTGCGCCGAGGCCGAGGCCGCGGCGCTGGTGACGGGGATCGGCGGCGACGTGTTCCAAGCCGGCTTCTCGGCGCTGAAGCGCCAGATGGCGGGCTGACAAGAAGAAACGGCGTCAGGCAAGGCCGGCGGCAGCAACCAAGGGAGGAAGAGATGACGAAGGAGATGCTTCTATCACTGCCCTTCGCGCTGGCGGCCGGACTGGCCGCGGCCCAGGAGGTCCGTCCGCTGCCGCAGCTTGTGCTGCAGCCCAATGCCGAGCGGGTGACGTTCGAGCATATCGACGCGCTCAATGCGTGCGACTGGGACCGGCTGATGGCGCAGTATCCCGAGGAGGTGCTGTTCATCCTGCCGAACGGCACCTGGATCGAGGGCCGCCGCGCCATCGGCGACGTGTTCGAGGGCTTCTGCAAGCCGCGTGCCGAAGGCGGGTTCCAGGGCGCCACCTTCATCGCCGAGAAGGTCAAGACCGTGGGCGACACGGTGAACGTCTCGTGGCGGGTCGAGGCCGACTGGCTGGCCGAGCCCTACAAGGGCGCCGACGCCTATGTCACCCGCGACGGGCTGATGTATGCGCAGGTCACGACGTTCGACCCCGCCGACATGAAGTTCAGGTAGGGGCGGCCGGTCGTGGTCAGGGTCGTGAAAAGCACCGTCCTTCCGGCGCCCGCCGAGGCTGTCTGGGAGGTGCTGCGCGACTTCAATGGCCACGACCGTTGGCATCCGGCGGTGCGCGACAGCGTGGTGGAGCGGGGCTGGCCCCCGGACCGCGTCGGCTGCGTGCGGCGGTTCCACCTCGCCGACGGCGCCGAGCTGCGCGAGCAGCTTCTTGCGCTGTCGGACGCCGACATGGCGTTCAGCTACTGCCTGCTCGACACGCCGGTGCCGCTGCTGAACTACGTGGCGCATGTCCGGCTCGCGCCGGTCACCGATGGCGACGCGACCTTCTGGCACTGGGAAAGCCGGTTCGACACGCCCGCCGGGCGCGAGGCCGAGCTGCGCGACATGGTGGCCGAGAACATCTATCAGGGCGGGTTCGACGCGATCCGCGCGCATATGGGGCTGGAGGGCGCATGACGGTGGTCGAGACCTATCCGACGCTGGCCGAAGCGGCGCGCGCCCTGGGGCAGGACGCCGCCTATCTCGGCGGCGGCACGGTGGTGATGCGCGAGATCAACGCCGGCACGGCTCCGGCGCGTATCGTGCGCACGTCGGACACTAGTCTGCGCGAGATTCGCGCGTTGGGCGATACTGTCACGCTCGGTTCCGGCGTCACGATGGCCGATGTGCTGGCCAGCCGCGAGCTTGACGTCCTGCATCCGGTCGCGCGCCTGATCGGCGGGCCGCAGGTCCGAAATGCCGGCACCGTCGGCGGCAATCTCTTCGCGCCGCATCCCTATGGCGACTTCGCCGTTGCGCTGCTGGCGCTGGGCGCGCGGGTGGTCATGGCCGGCGGCAGCCCGCGCCCGCTGGAGGACCTGCTGCGCGAGCGGGACCGGGCGCCGGGGCTGGTGGCGGTGATCGAGGTGCCGCGCCCGCGCGATCCCCGTGCCTTCGGCTTCCTGAAGGTCAGCCGCGTCAAGCCCAAGGGCGTGTCGGTCCTGTCGGTGGCGGCGCTGCTGCCGCGCGAGGGCGGCACGATCCGGGGCGCCCGCATCGCCTGGGGCGCGATGGGTCCTGCACCGATGCGGGGGCAGGGCGCCGAACGGGTGCTGGAGGGCCAGCGGCTCGACGCGGGAACGATCGCCGGCGCCGCCGCGGCCGCGGCCGAGGGGCTCGATCCGCCGACCGATCCGATCGCCAGCGCCTGGTACCGGCGCGAGGTGGCAGGCGTGCACCTGAGGCGCCTTCTGGAACGGATGGAGCGCGGCTGATGGCGAAAAGACCGGTCACCCTGACGTTGAACGGCGCCGAGCGTGCCGGCTTCGCCGACGACGGCCAGAACCTGCTGGATTTCCTGCGCCGCGGCCTCGGCGACCTCTCGCCCAAGTACGGCTGCGGGCAGGGCACCTGCGGCGCCTGCACCGTCACCGTGGACGGCGAGACGATGCTGTCCTGCCTCGTCCTCGCCGAGACGGTCGCGGGCCGCGAGGTGCGCACCGCCGCGGGGCTGGCGCAGGGCGCGGCGCTCGACCCGCTGCAGGAGGCGTTCATGGACCACTTCGCCGCGCAGTGCGGCTACTGCACGCCCGGCATGCTGGTCTCGGCCCGCGCGCTTCTGGACCGCAACCCGCGGCCGAGCCGCGACGAGGTGATCGAGGCGATCAGCGGCAACCTCTGCCGCTGCACCGGCTACGAGCCGATCATCGCGGCGATCCTCGCCGTATCGCAGGGAAGGGCGCGGGCATGACCGAGATGATCCCCGGCGGCATGATCGAGTTCCGCAAGGAGTTCTTCGCCGACGAACGCGACGACAATCTCAACGAGGTCGGCAAGCCGACGCGGCGGCAGGACATCGAGGGCCATGTCACCGGCCGCTCGCCGTTCTTCGACGATCACCTGTTCGACGGTCTCCTGCACCTGCGCTGCGTGCGCTCGCCGCACCACCACGCCCGGATCCGCCGGATCGACACGACCGAGGCCGAGCGGATGCCGGGCGTCGTGCGCGTGCTGACCGGCCGCGACGTGCCGGTGAACCTCAACACGCTGCTGTCGCTCCTCGATTTCGGGCTCGACGACGAGCCGATCCTTTCGGAGAAGAAGGTCGCCTATCGCGGCGAGCCGGTCGCCGCCGTCATTGCCGCGACCGAAGCGCAGGCCCGCGCCGCGGCGCGGGCAGTCCGGGTGGACTGGGAGTTGCTGCCCCACGTCCTCGACGTGGAGGAGGCGCTGAAGCCCGGCGCGCCGGTCGTCAGCGAGACCTATCCCACCAACAAGTTCATCTACCACGGCAAGTACGACCACCAGAAGCTGCGCTACGGCGATGTCGAGGCGGCCTTCGCGCAGGCCGACCACATCGTCGAGGGCCGCTACCAGATGTCGCCGATCGAGCAGGCCCCGATCGAGACCTGCGGCGCCATCGCGGCCCCCGAGCAGAACGGCCGCTTCGTCTGCTACACCTCGACACAGGCGCTGTTCTTCTCGCTCGGCACGGCGGCGAAAGTGCTGAACCTGCCGTCGTCGCGGCTGCACTTCATCGGCGGCACGGTCGGCGGCGGCTTCGGCGGCAAGGTGGATTCGATCCACGAGCCGCTCGCCATCCTCGGGGCCATGCTGACGGGCCGCCCGGTGAAGTACGCCTGGGACCGCGAGGAGGAGATGCAGGTCGGCGCGCCGCGCGGCGCGGAACGCTGGTACCTGAAGGACGGCGTAATGGCCGACGGGCGCATCGTGGCGCGCAAGTTCACCGGCTACTTCGACTCGGGCGCCTATACGCGGCTGTCGTCCTACGCGATCATCAAGGGGGTGGGGCACCTGCCGGGGCCCTACACAATCCCGAACGTCCATGCCGATGTCTATTGCGTCTACACCAACCGCACGCCCGCAACCGCGATGCGCGGCTTCGGCATCACCGGCGTCGATTTCGCCATCGAGGCGCATATGGACAAGGTGGCCGAGGCGGTGGGGATGAACCCGGTCGAGCTGCGCATCCTCAACGCCTACCGCGACGGCGACATGAAGGCGCACCGGCGCGAGGCGAAGAACTGCGCGCTGATCGAATGCGCGCAGGTGGTGGCCGAGAAGGCGGGGATACGGATCTCGGACAGCGCGCGGGCGGCGGCCTCGACGAAGGGCGGAGGGGGCGAGCGGGGGCGGCTGCCGGCCCATACCGTCACCGACGAGGCCGGGCGCGTGAGCGGCTTCGACAGCGGCAGCTATGCGCGCAAGGGCGGGCCGAGGCGCGAGGCGGTGGGCAGCATCCCGGTGCAGACCGCGTCGCAACCGGCCCCCGCAACGGCCCCCGCAACGGCCCCCGCAACGGCCCCCGTGCCGGCCCCCGCGGCGCGGCGTTCGGCGGCGGAGGCCCCGGGTCAGGCCCGGGGCGGCGTCGAGGGCGGTGGCCCGACACCCCCGTCCGAGCCGCCGAAGCCCGCGCCCGCCCGCACCGGGGCGCTGCGCTTCTCCTCGCTCTCCGGCTTCAGGAGGCGCTGAGCATGGCCGTGCACAAGGGCCGCGGCTTCGCGGCGATCAACTACCCGATCGGCATGAACCTCGGCGGCGACCCGAGCCAGGCGCTGGTCCATTCCAACCCCGACGGCAAGTTCACCGTGGCGCTGTCGGCGATCGACCTCGGCCAGGGGATGAAATCCGTCACCCGGCAGATCGCGGCCGAGACGCTGGGCGTGCCGGTCGAGGATGTCTATGTCGACACCGCCGACAGCGATACCGGCCCGCACGACATGGGCAGCTTCGCCTCGCGCGGCACGCACCGGATGGGCAACGCGGTGATCCGCGCCAGCCTCGAGGCGCGGTCGGTGATGCTCGAGGCGGCGGCCGAGGAGCTGGAGGTCGATGCCGCCGACCTCGTGACGGACGGCCGCGGCAATATCCATGTCAAGGGCGCGCCGTCGCGGGCGATCACCACCATGGCCGCCGCGCAGGCGGCACAGTTCAGGCAGGGCCGCACCATCGCGGGGCGGGGCATCTTCCTGATCCCGCTCTCCGAGGTCGACCCCGAAACCGGCGAGATGAGCCCGGTCACCACCTTCGCCCATGCCGCGATGCTGGTCGAGGTCGAGGTCGACGACGAGACCGGCGAGGTCGCGGTGACCGACATGCAGTCGGCCTACGAGGTCGGCCGGGCGCTCAACCCGCGGCTGGTGGAGCAGCAGCTGAGGGGCGGCGCCTGGATGGGGATGAGCCACGCGGCGTGGGAGACGACCGAGCCGCACTACCCGAGCCGCGACCACGGCGCGGTGGATTTCAACTTCTACCTGATGCCGGGACCCGGCGACCTCGCGCCGCACCATATCAGCGTGCTGGAACGGCCTGCCGCCGATGGCCCCTATGGCGGCAAGGGGCCGGGCGAGATGTGCGCGAACCCGGTGCTGCCGGCGGTGGTGAATGCCGTCTACGACGCGGTCGGCCTGCGCGTCGACGAGTTGCCGGTGACGCCCGAGAAGGTGCTGCGGGGCCTCAAGGCGCAGGGCGGCGCGCGGCCGAGGCGGGCGCTCTGATGGCGGTGCGGCCGAGCATCCAGGGCATCGACGGGCCGGACCCGCTGGCGCGCTCGCTCCGGGACGCGCAGTACATCGCGAGTGAGGGGCTCGCCACGGCCGCCTATCTGTCGCTGGCGCTCGGCAAGCCGCTGCTGCTGGAAGGCGCCCCCGGCGTCGGCAAGACCGAAGCCGCGAAGGCGCTGGCCTCGGTCCTGGGGCGCGAGCTGGTGCGGCTACAATGCTACGAGGGGATCGACGCCTCGGCGGCGATGTACGAATGGAACTTCCCGCGCCAGATGCTGGCGATCCGGCAGGCGGGCGAGGCCTATGTCAACCTCTATGCCGACGAGTTCCTGATCGCGCGGCCGATCCTGATGGCGCTGCAGGCGCCGCGCGACCGGGTCCTGCTGATCGACGAGATCGACCGCGCCGACCACGAGTTCGAGGCGTTCCTGCTGGAGTTCCTGTCGGACTTCACCGTCTCGATCCCGGAACGCGGCACGATCCGCGCGGCCGAGCCGCCGGTGGTGATCCTCACCTCGAACCGCACGCGCGAGCTGCACGAGGCGCTCAGGCGGCGCTGCGTCTACCACTGGATCGACTATCCCGATCCGGCGCTGGAGGAGCAGATCGTGATGCTGCGCGCCTCCTCGGTCGCGCGCGACACCGCGGCCCGCGTCGTCCGCGCGGTGGGCGCGCTGCGCGCCGAGCCGCTGGCCAAGCCCCCTGGCGTGGCCGAGACGGTGGAATGGGCAGAGGCCGCGACGCTTCTCCACGAGGGCGGCGCGCCCTGGCCCGTCGCCTTCGCCCGTGCCATCGGCGTCGCGCTGAAGGACCAGGACGATCTGGGCTATGTCGCGCCCCGGCTCGGGATGCTGCTGGCGGAGGCCGCGGCATGACGGGCGGGGCGCACAGTCCTCTGGGCCGGGCAGGGGGGCTCCGCCCCCGCGCCGTGCGGCGCCCCCCCGGGATACTTGGAAGACGGGGAAGACGGAGAGGGTCGGTCCCCGGTCTTCCCCGTTTCCCAAATATCCTCGGGGGGGCTCGCGAACCGCGAGCGGGGGGCAGACAGCCCCCCTCCTGCGGCGGCGCCGGGCGGGCCGCGCCGTGACCCTCCGCGCCCTCGCCCCGTTCCTCGCCTTCCCGCAGGCGCTGCGCGCGGCGGGTTTGCCGGCCTCGCCCGAGCAGACGGAAAGCTTCCTCGCCGCCATCGGCCTTCTCGGGCCGCGCGGGCTGCCCGACATCCGCCGCGCCGCGCATGCCGTCTTCGGCCCGGGACCGGAGCGGGCGGCGGCGTTCGATGCGGTGTTCGACGCGGTGTTCCTCGGCCGCGCCATCGCGGCCCCGGCGGAAGGTGCGCCTGAGGAGTTGCCGAATGCCTGGGACGCGGGCGCGCCGGATCTGATGCCCGAGGCGGGCGAGGAGGAGCCTTCGGGCGCCGAGGCGACGGCGGCCGAGCGGCTGTTCCAGCGGCGGCTCGATGCCGGCGGCGAGGCGGCGGCGCTGCGTACCTTTGCGCGGGCGGTGCCTGCCGCGCTGCCGAAGCGCCGGTCGCGGCGGATGACGCCGGGGCACGGGCGGCTGGCCGATGCGCGCCGCGCCTTCCGCGAGATGCTGCGCCGCGACGGCGAGTTGAGCCGTCTGCCGACCCGCCGCCGGGCGCAGCGCCAGCGCCGCGTGCTGATGCTGATCGACGTGTCGGGCTCGATGAAGGCCGGCACCGACGGTGCGCTGCGTCTGGCCCATACGCTGGTGCAGGCGGGCGAGCGGGTGGAGTGCTTCACGCTCGGCACCCGGCTGACGCGGGTCACGCGGGCGCTGCGCCATCGCAACGCGGCGCAGGCGCTGGCGCTCGCCTCGGGCCTCGTCGCCGACTGGGACGGCGGCACACGGCTCGGCGAGGCGCTGGCGGTGTTCCTGTCGGTGCCGCGCTTTGCCGCCCATGCGCGCGGCGCGCTGGTGATCGTGATCTCGGACGGGCTCGAGCGCGGCGGGCCGGAGGCGCTGGAGGCTGCGATGGGCAAGCTCGGCGGGCTCGCCTGGTCGGTGCTCTGGCTGTCGCCGCTGGCCGCCGATCCGGACTATCGCCCGGAAACCGGCGCGATGCGGGCGATCCTGCCGCTGATCGACCGGCTCGGAGACGGATCGGCCCCGGCCGCCATCGCGCGGGAGGTGCTGGCTTTCGCGAAGGGGGCGAGGGCATGAGGGCGGTCGACGGCCATTTCCACGTCTGGCGGCAGGACGACCTGCCCTGGCTCACGGGCCCGATGCAGCCGCGCATCTTCGGCCCCTACGAGCCGATCCGCCGCGACTATCCGATCGCCGAGTACCTGGCCGACATCGCCGGCACGGGCGTCGAGAAGGCCGTCTATGTGCAGGCCAACTGGGCACCCGACCGGGCGGAGGACGAGGCCGCGTGGATCGAAGGGCTCGCGGCCGAGACCGGCTGGCCGCATGGCATCGTCGCCCATGCCGACATGACGGTGGCCGATGCGCGCCCCGCGCTCGACCGGCTGGCGCGGTATCCCCGGCTGCGCGGCATCCGCCAGCAGTTCCACTGGCACGAGACCCCGGCGTTCCGCTTCGCCGCGCGCCCCGACCTCTGCCGCGATCCGGCGGTGCAGCGCAACATCGCGCGGCTGGCCGACTACGCGTTCGTCTTCGACCTGCAGGTCTTCGCCGGCCAGATGGAGGGTGCCTGCGAACTGGCCGATGCCTGCCCGGGGGTGACCTTCGTGCTGCAGCATGCCGGCATGCTCGAGGACACGACCGACGCGGGCCGGGCCGAGTGGCGCGAGCAGATGGCGCGGTTGGCGCGGCGACCGAACGTGGTGGCGAAGCTGTCGGGCTTCGGCACCTTCATCCACGCCAACGATGCCGCCCATATCGGCTGGCTCGTCGGCGAGACGGTGGCGCTGTTCGGCGCCGGACGCTGCCTCTGGGGCTCGAACTTTCCAATCGAGAAGCTCTGGACCAGTTACGGCGCGCTGATCGAGGCGCACCGGCAGGCTGCGGGCGGGCTTTCGGCGGCCGAACACGACGCGATTTTCCACGATACCGCGGCGCGGGTCTACCGGCTGCACTGAGACGGACAGGGAGGGACGAACATGGCCTTGGAGATCAGAATTCTCGACTACGGCGACATCGAGCTGGAAAGCTCGTTCCTCGTGCTCGGCCGCGATTGCGGGCGGACGCGGCGGGTGCCGGTCTACGGCTTCCTGATCCTCGGCGGCGCCGTTCCGATCGTGGTCGATACCGGCTACCGCGACAACGCGATCATGGAGACGCTGGGGATGCGGGGGCTCCAGTTCCACGAGAACATGATCGAGCGGCAACTGGCCAACCACGGCGTCAAGCCGGGCGACGTGCGCTACGTCCTGCATACGCACCTGCATATCGACCATGCCGGCAAGGACGACCACTTCCCGATGAACACCACGGTCGTCATCAATCGGCGCGAACTGGAATATTCCGTGTCGGGCCTGATGCACCCGCAATACCCGAAGCCCGACATCATCCACCTTGTCGAGCGGCTGCACCATCCCGGCGCGCTGCGGCTGGAAGACCTGGAAATCTCCGGCCCGGTCGAACTGATCCCCGGCGTGTTCCTCGAAGCGGCGGGCGCGCATACCGAAGGCTCGATGAACGTCCATGTCGAGACCGCCGAGGGCCGCGCGACGATCTGCGGCGATGTGATCTACGATTTCAACGACCAGATCATCAGCCCGATGCGCAGTTTCGGGCCCGAGGAATACCAGGTCACCGGCAACCATGGCGGATCGAAGCGGGGCGAGAAGGGGCAATTGCGCAAGCTGATGTATTCAGGTGCGCGGTTCCTGCTGCCAATCCACGACAAGCCGGCCAAGGTCGAGCATGGGCAGGTCACGGGCCGCCTCGACATGGTCGTCCCGGGGCCGGTCAGCCAGTCGGTGCCGCGGCGCGACTGGTTCCCGGCCTGAGGGCGGGGCGATGGCGCACGAGGCGCTCGACCCCGCCTTCCGCCGGCTGATCGACGAGCACGCGCCGGTCCGGCAGGTCGGTAGCGGGTTCACCTTCACCGAGGGGCCGATCTGGCATCCGGCCGAGCAGTACCTGCTGTTCTCCGACATGCCGGCCGACACGCGGCGCAGGCTCGACCGCGCCGGGGTGCGCGAGGTGATGAGGCCGTCGCACAAGGGCAACGGCATGACCTACGACGCCGACCTGAACCTTCTGGTCTGCGAGCACGCCACATCCTCGGTCGCGCGCTTCCGCGCGGACGGCCGGCGCGAGGTGCTGGCCTCGCATTTCGAGGGGCGCGAGCTGAACTCACCCAACGATCTCTGCGTGAAGTCCGACGGCTCGGTCTGGTTCACCGACCCGTGGTACGGGCGGATGCCGGTCTACGGGGTCGAGCGGCCGCGCCAGCTGGGCTGGCAGGGCGTGTTCCGGCTGCCTCCGGGGCACGCGCCGGGCGCCGAGCCGCAGCTGGTCGTCGATCGCTACCTCTTCACTATGCCGAACGGCCTATGCTTCTCGCCCGACGAGAGCCAGCTCTATGTCAACGACACCGAGCAGGCGAACATCCGGGTGTTCGACGTGCAGGGCGACCGGCTGGCCAATGGCCGCGTCTTCGCGTCCGGCATCCGCGACAGCCTGAAGCCCGGCGTGCCGGACGGGATGAAATGCGATGCCGAGGGCAATGTCTGGGTCACGGCACCAGGCGGGCTCTGGGTCTATGCGCCCTCGGGGCGGCTGATCGGCAAGGTGGCGATCCCCGAGATGGCGGCCAACCTGCACTGGGGCGGGGCGGACTGGCGCACGCTCTATGTCTGCGCCACGACTTCGGTCTATGCGGTCGGCGTGAAGGTCGGGCCGCGGAACGAGCCGTTCATGCGGGCGCGGCCGGCCGCCTCTGCCGCTGCTGCCGCTGCTGCCGCGGCGCCCGCGGCGCCCGCGGCGTCCGGCGCGGGCGAGCCCCTGCGCCTCGACGCGCGGCGCTGCGCGCTCATCATCCAGGACATGCAGAACGACGTGGTGATGGAGGGCGGCGCCTTCGCTGCCTCGGGCTCGCCCCAGCACTGCAAGGACCAGAACGCGCTGGCCAACGTCGCGCGTCTGGCCCGGCGGTGCCGCGAGCTTGGCGTGCCGGTGATCCATGTGCATTTCCTGGTGCCGCCGGACGCGAAGGGGCTGACCCTGAACGCGCCGCTGTTCGAGGGGGTGCTCGACAACGCAGCGCTGGTGCAGGGGACGTGGGGGGCGGAACCCGCGCCGGGGGCCGAGGTGCAGCCGGGCGATTTCATCGTGCCGAAGATGCGGATGTCGGCCTGGGAAGGCACCAACCTCGAGACGATCCTTAAGGCCGAGGGCCGCGACATCCTGATCGAAACCGGCGCCTGGACCAACATGAGCATAGAGCACACCGCGCGCACCGGGGCCGACAAGGGCTATGTCATGGTGATCCCCGAGGACGGCTGTTCGACGATGAACGCCGACTGGCATCGGGCGAGCATCGACTACGCGATGCAGAACGTCGCGCTGGTGACGAAGACGGCGGACGTGCTGGCGGCACTGGGGTAGCGCGATGAACCGATACGACCTCGACGGGCAGGTGGCGGTGGTGACCGGCGGCGCGCAGGGTATCGGCCACGCGGTGGCGCGGCGGCTGCACGCCTCGGGCGCGACCGTCCTGCTCTGGGACATGGACGGGGCGCTGGCCCGCGATGCCGCAGCCGGGTTCGGTGGCCGCGCCCATGGCGCCGCGGTCGATGTGACCGATGCGGCCGCGCTGGCGGCGCTGGCGCAGGCCGCCGCCGCGGCGCATGGGCGGATCGACGTTCTGGTCGCCTCGGCGGGGATCGCCGGATCGAACGCGCCGGTCGTCGACTACCCGGTCGAGGAATGGCACCGGATCGTGGCGGTCAACCTCCACGGCATCTTCCACACCTGCCGCGCGGTGCTGCCGGTGATGGCCGCGAACGGGTACGGCCGCGTCGTCAACATAGCCTCGGTCGCGGGCAAGGAGGGCAATCCCAACGCCGGCGCCTATTCGGCCTCGAAGGCCGGCGTCATCGCGCTGACCAAGACGCTGGGCAAGGAGTTCGCGGGCCGGGACATCGCGGTGAACTGCGTCACCCCCGCCGCTGCCCGGACGCGCATCTTCGACCAGATGAGCCAGACGCATATCGATTTCATGCTGTCGAAGATCCCGCGCGGCCGGTTCCTCGAGGTGGACGAGGCGGCGAGCATGATCGCCTGGCTCTGCACGCGCGAGAACTCGTTCACCACCGGCGCGGTGTTCGACCTGTCGGGCGGCAGGGCGACCTACTGAAGCCGCCCCGTCGCAGCCGCCGCGGGGACTGAGACGCGCCGCGGCCCGTTCTCCCGGAACGGTCGACGTTCGACAACGGCATACGATGATGCGGCTGAAACCCGTCCGCGCGGTGGCGCTGGTCGCCGGCACCTCCGCGACCGCCCAGGCGGGCGGCGGCGGGTTTGCAAGCCGCAGCCACCCCGGGAACGATGACGACGACGGTTCGCAATCGAACCGCCACCGCGCAACCGGCTCACCGAAAGCCCGGTCTGTGCTCAGGCCTCGTCGTCGCAGATGCCGCCGAGGCTCAGGAGCCCCGCGCCGAAGATCGGATCGGGCCCGGGTTCGCCGAGGTCGCGGGCGAGGCGGCGGAGTTCCCCGGCGACCTCCGGCGCGGTCAGTTCGGGCCGCGCTTCGCGCAGCATCGCGGCTGCGGCCGACACGAACGGCACGGCAAAGGACGTGCCGGTCTTGAACCGCGCGCCGCTGACTGACGCGGCGGTCCAGACATCGACGCCCGGGGCCGCGAGATCGACATGCTCGCCCTGCACGGCCCGCCGGTAGATCCGCCCGGCGCGGTCGACGGCGGTGACGGCGATCACCTGGTCATAGGCGGCGGGGTAGGCGGGCTCGGCGCGGGGGCCGGCATTGCCGACCGCCGACACCACGACGATGTCCTCATCCACCACCAGCCGGTTGATGACTTCGGCCAGCACGCCGTTCGAGGGCCCGGCAAGGCTCAGGTTGATCACGCGCGCGCCGCGGTCGGCCAGCGCCGCCAGCGCCTCGGTCAGGGTGAAGATGTCGGCCCGCTCGTCGCTGCCGCTGCGGTGGAACGCGTCGACGGCGATCAGTTGCGAGCCGGGCACGAGGCCGGGCGACCGGGTGGCGGGATCGCCGACCAGAAGCGCGGCCACCGCCGTGCCGTGGGCCGCCCCAGACGGGTCGAGGTCGTCCGGCGAGAGGCGGATCACCTCGAGCGCCGCGCCCTCGAAGGTCGTGTGGTCTTCATTGATGCCGGTGTCGATCATGCCGATGACGACGCCACGGCCGCAGGCCGACCCGCGCTCGGGCAGGCGCGGCCAGCCGATCATCTCGCGCGCCGGGCACTCCGCGCCGGCGCAGTTCTCGGGAAAGCCCTGCTCGGAGCGGTAGTAGTGGTTGAAGTCGGCATCCTGGCCGGTCGGAAGTGCGCGCACGATCTCGCGCGCGGCGATCAGCGTGGCGCCGGGCGGAATGCGCAGGCGCCGTGGCGTCGCCCGCAGCCCGGGCAGCGACACTTCCTCGATCACCGCGAAGCCCTGTCCGGTCAGGATCGACAGGTCGGCCTCGTCGAGCGCCAGCGCGACGATCTCGTCGGCCACGGCGATCGGCAGCGGCACGGCCGGAGCGGCGGCCCCCGGCGCGGACTGGCGCTGCGTCGGGCCGCGCGGGCCGCCGGTCCGGTCACCGCTCCTGCCATCGCCGCCGGAACCGGTCTGGCCGCGGGCGCCGTCATCATCGTCATCGTCATCGCTGTCGTCATCGTCGCTGTCGTCACCGCCGCCACCATCATCGTCGTCATCCGCCCAGGCAGCGCCCACCGGAGAGAGCGACGGCACCAAGTCGGGCGGCGCCGGCCCGATGAAGGCCAGTAGGGCGAGGAGGAGCGTCCGGAGAAGGTTTCTGGTCATCGGCGGAGTTCCGTCTGGCAGGTCGATGTCGATTGATCTACGTCTTGCCCCCAGATTAATTCCGCTTTCAGTAGCGGCAATCAGCCGGGAAGCCAACGTCATGGCCGACGCCTTCGAGACCGACCTGATCGCCGCGCTGCCGGTTCTCCGCCGCTACGCCATCTCGCTCTGCCGGCGCCCGGACGTCGCCGATGACCTCGTGCAGACAACGGTCGAGCGTGCGCTCGCCGCGCGGGGGAGTTTCGACCCGGCCACCCGGCTTCAGCCGTGGCTGTTCCGCATCCTGCGCAACGCCTGGGTCGATCAGGTCCGCCGCGCCGCCACGCGGGGAACCGAGCTCGACGTCACCGAGATGCCGGAAGCCGCCGTGGTCGATGGCGCGCGTGCAACCGAGGCAGCGCTGATGCTGCACCAGACCGAGGCGGCCCTGGCGACGCTGCCGGCCGAGCAGCGCGACGTCATCCACCTCGTCTGCTTCGAGGAGCTGAGCTACGCCGAGGCCGCGGCGGTGCTCGGCATCCCGATCGGAACGGTCATGAGCCGGCTGGCCCGTGGTCGCGTCGCGCTGGCCGAGAAGCTGGGAATAAAGTGAGAGGCAGCGCGTTGTCGGCACAGGGCAAGGAGTGACGCGATGGAACCGGGCGAGTTTTCGGACGAGATCCTTATGGCTTACGCGGATGGCGAGCTTGACGCCGCAACCGCGCAGGCCGTCGCCGCCGAGGAGGCGCGCGACCCGGCCATTGCGGCGCGGATCGGCCTTTTCCGGCAGTCGCGCGCGGCGCTCGCCGGGCTTGCCGCCGCCCGCCCGGCCGAGCCGGTGCCGGCGGCGCTGATGGACCGGGTGCGCGAGACGCTCGAGGCGGCCCGCGCCGGCGCGGCCGAGGCTGAGGCCGAGGCGCCGAACGTCGTCGCCTTCCGCCGGCCGGCCGGCCCCGCCTGGGTGCCGACCGCGCTTGCGGCGAGCATCGCGCTGGCCGTCGGCCTCTCCGCCGGGCTCCTCGCCGCGCGGAACGGCGATGGCGGCGGCCCGCGGCTGGCGTCCCTCGAAGCGCCGGGCATCGACACGGCGCTTGACGCGGTCGCCGCGGGCGAGCGCATCGCGCTCGAGGGCGGCGAACTCAGTGTCATCGCGTCGTTCGAGAATGCCGGCGGCGAGTTCTGCCGCGAGTTCGAGTATTCCGCCGACGCCGGAGCGACCCTCGTCTCGGTCGTCTGCCGCGGCGACGCAGGGTGGGACACGCGGTTCGCCGTCGTCGCCGAGGCGGCGGATGACACCGGCTATGCGCCCGCCTCGTCGCTCGACGCGCTCGAGGCCTATCTCGGCGCCGTCGGGGCAGGCGCGCCGCTGTCGCCCGATGCCGAGGCCGCGGCGCTGGAGCGGATCCGCTGACACTGCCGCAGCCGGCGGCCGCAGCGGACGGACCCGCTTGCCCTGCGCCAGCCGGGGCCAGCCAGGGCCAGCTAGATGCGCGGCGCCGCCCGGATCACCAGGGCGTCGAGACCCGCGCCGCCCGCGGCGACATGGGCCTTGAGTTGCGCGCGCATGCGGGGGTCCCAGTAGTCGCGCAGATGCGCGGCCACCCGTTCCGACTGGTCTTCGCCAGGCTGGCTCTTGAAGAACAGGGCGATCTGGTTCGCCATGTGGACCATCTTCTCAGGCGACATGGGCGGTTCCGGACCGGATGCGCGTCGGGTGCGAATAGACGTCGAAGCCGCTCTCGCGCGCGAAGGCCACAAGGGTGATGCCGGCGGCATCGGCAAGCCGCAGCGCATGGGCGGTCGGTGCCGAGACGCCGACCAGCGCCGGACAGCCGACCATCGCGCATTTCTGCACCAGTTCGACCGAAATGCGGCTGGTCAGCACGAAGGCGCCGCCGCGCGGGTCGATCCCGGCGCGGGCCATCGCACCGATCAGCTTGTCCAGCGCGTTGTGCCTGCCGACATCCTCGCGCGCAAGCACGATGCCCTCGCCGGGCCGCAGGAAGCCCGCGCAGTGGGCGGCGCGGGTCTGGTCGTGCAGCGGCTGGAAGGCCCGCAGCGCCGCCGGTGCGCCGGTGATATCCGCCATGCCGAGCGACAGGCCGCCCGGCGCGACCGGCGGCAGCGGCCGGTTCGCCTGGTCCAGGCTGTCGATCCCGCAGAGCCCGCAGCCGACCGGGCCGGCCATGAACCGCCGCCGGGCGCCCAGCGCCTCGCGCCGGTCGGAGCGGAGCCAGAGCCGCGCCTCGATCCCGGCGTCCTGCGCCACCTCCTCGGCCGCCTCGATCTCGTCGAGTGCGCCGACGATGCCTTCGGTCAGCGCGAAGCCCGCGGCGAAGTCGGCGATGTCGCCCGGGCTTGCCATCATCACCGCCAGCGTGGTGCCGTCGAACACCATCGCCACCGGCACTTCCTCGGGCAGCGCCCGGCGCACCGCGAAGGCCTCGCTGCCGCGGAAGGACAGGCCGGCGACGACGCGCGCATCGGCCATCGCGGCTACTCCGCCGCCGGCAGGATGCGCCGCGCCCGCGCGCTCAGCGCGGCATAGTCCTCCTGCCACTCGGTGGGCCCGTTCGACGGGCTGACCTGCACCGCGGTCACCTTGTATTCCGGGCAGTTCGTCGCCCAGTCGGAATAATCGGTGGTGATGACGTTGACCTGCGTGCCGGGGTGGTGGAACGTCGTGTAGACGACGCCCGGGCTGACCCGGTCGGTCAGGTGCGCGCGCAGCGTCGTCTCGCCCGCGCGGCTGGCGAGCCTGACCCAGTCGCCCTCGTTCACGCCGCGGACCTCGGCATCGTGCGGGTGGATCTCGAGCACGTCCTCGCTGTGCCAGACGACGTTCGCGGTGCGGCGCGTCTGGGCGCCTACGTTGTACTGCGAAAGGATGCGGCCGGTGGTCAGCAGCAGCGGGAAGCGCGGTCCCGTGCGCTCGTCGGTGGCGACGTATTCGGTGATCATGAACCGCCCCCGGCCGCGGACGAAACCGTCGACATGCATCAGCGGCGTGCCCTCGGGCGATGCCTCGTTGCAGGGCCACTGCACCGAGCCCTTCTCCTCGAGAAGCGCATAGTCGACGCCGGCGAAGGACGGTGTGGTCGCGGCAATCTCGTCCATGATCTGCGCCGGGTGCGTGTAGTGCCAGCCCGCGCCCATCGCGTTCGCCAGAAGCTGGGTGATCTCCCAGTCCTCGTAGCCGTTGCGGGGCTGCATCACCTTGCGCACCCGGTTGATCCGCCGCTCGGCGTTGGTGAACGTCCCGTCCTTCTCGAGGAAGGTCGAGCCGGGCAGGAACACATGGGCGTAGTTCGCCGTCTCGTTCAGGAACAGGTCGTGGACGATCACGCATTCCATCGCGGCAAGGCCGGCCGCCACATGATGCGTGTCGGGGTCGGATTGCAGGATGTCCTCGCCCTGGCAGTAGAGGCCCTTGAACGTGCCGTCGACGGCGGCATCGAGCATGTTGGGGATGCGCAAGCCCGGCTCGGGGTCGATCGGCGTGCCCCAGGCCTCCTCGAAGATCGCGCGGACCTCGGGCAGCTTCACGTGGCGGTAGCCCGGCAGTTCATGCGGGAACGAGCCCATGTCGCACGAGCCCTGAACGTTGTTCTGACCGCGGAGCGGGTTCACGCCGACCCCCGGCCGGCCGATATTGCCCGTCAGCATGGCGAGGTTGGCGATCGCCATCACGGTGGTCGAGCCCTGGCTGTGCTCGGTCACGCCCAGCCCGTAATAGATCGCGCCGTTGCCGCCGGTGGCGTAGAGCCGCGCGGCCGCCCGCAGTGCGGCGGCCGGCACGCCGGTCAGCATCTCGGTCGCCTCGGGGCCGTGGCGCGGGTCGCCGACGAACTCGGCATAGTGCTGGAACTCGTCCCAGTCGCAGCGGGTGCGGATGAAATCCTCGTCCATCAGCCCTTCGGTGACGATCACATGCGCCATCGCGGTGACCACGGCCACGTTGGTTCCGGGGCGGAGCGGCAGGTGATGGGCGGCCTCGACATGGGCCGAGCGCACCAGGTCGATCCGCCGCGGGTCGATCACGATCAGCCGGGCGCCCTGCCGCAGGCGCTTCTTCAGGCGGGAGGCGAACACCGGGTGCCCGTCGGTCGGATTCGCGCCGATGATGACGGCCACGTCGGTCTGCTCGACGCTGTCGAAATCCTGGGTGCCGGCCGAGGTGCCGTAGGTCTGGCCAAGGCCGTAGCCGGTTGGCGAATGGCAGACCCGCGCGCAGGTGTCGGTGTTGTTGTTGCGGAACACCGCCCGCGTCAGCTTCTGGACGAGGTAGGTCTCCTCGTTGGTGCAGCGGCTGGAGGTGATGACGCCGATCGACTTCCGGCCGTACTTCTCCTGCAGGGCGCGCAGCCGGCCGGCGGCGAAGCCGATCGCCTCCTCCCAGCTCACCTCGCGCCAGGGATCGGCGATCGTCTCGCGGATCATCGGGTTCAGGACGCGGTCGGCGTGCTGGGCGTAGCCCCAGGCGAAGCGGCCCTTGACGCAGGAATGGCCGCGGTTCGCCTTGCCGTGCTTCCACGGCACCATCCGTACCAGCTGGTCGCCGTTCAGCTCGGCCTTGAACGAGCAGCCGACGCCGCAATAGGCGCAGGTCGTGATGACCGAGCGGGTCGGGGTGCCAAGCTCGATCACCGATTTTTCCTGCAGCGTCGCGGTCGGGCAGGCCTGCACGCAGGCGCCGCAGCTGACGCAATCGGAGGTGAGGAAGCTGTCGGACGCTGCACCGGCCGAGACCCGGCTGTCGAAGCCGCGGCCCTCGATCGTCAGCGCGAAGGTGCCCTGCGTCTCCTCGCATGCGCGCACGCAGCGGCTGCAGACGATGCATTTGCTCGGATCGAACGTGAAATACGGATTCGACTCGTCCTTCGCCTTTGCGAGATGGCTCTCGCCGGCGAAGCCGTAACGGACCTCGCGCAGGCCGACGACGCCCGCCATGTCCTGCAGCTCGCAGGCGCCGTTGGCCGGGCAGGTCAGACAATCGAGCGGATGATCGCTGATGTAGAGCTCCATCACGTTGCGGCGCAGCGCGGCGAGTCGCGGCGACTGCGTGTGGACCGTCATGCCGGACGCGACCGGCGTCGTACACGAAGCGGGGGTGCCCTTGCGGCCCTCGATCTCGACGAGGCAGAGGCGGCAGGAGCCGAAGGGCTCGAGGGACTCGGTGGCACAGAGCTTCGGGATCTTCACGCCGGCCAGGACGGCCGCGCGCAGGAGCGAGGTCCCGCTCGGCACCGAGACGGGGATGCCGTCGATCGTCAGCGTCTCGAGCGTCGCCGACTCGCGGGCGGGCGTGCCGTGGTCGACCTCGCTGCGCGTGAAGCCGCAGCCGGAGGCGCGGGCCCCGGGAGCGGAAGGGGCGTCCGGGGCGATCGTCATGGGCGCGTCCCCTCCCTCGCCGCGCCGGATCCGGTCTTCGAGCCGGCCTTCGGGCGGGGCGCGGCGGTCTCGCGAGAGCCGGCTTCCGGAGCGCCGTCGAGGCCGAAATCGGCGGGGTGGTGTTCGAGGGCCGAGAGTACCGGGAGCGGCGTCATCCCGCCCATCGCGCAGAGCGAGGCGTCGATCATCGTCGTGCAGAGATCGCGCAGCAGCGCGACCTGGGCGGCCTTCTCGCGGGGGCGGGTCTCGGCCCGGATCCGGTCGATCAGCTCGACGCCGCGGGTCGAACCGATCCGGCAGGGCGTGCACTTTCCGCACGACTCCCGGGCGCAGAACG
This sequence comes from uncultured Rhodobacterales bacterium, assembly GCA_964645155.1. Taxonomy (GTDB): domain Bacteria; phylum Pseudomonadota; class Alphaproteobacteria; order Rhodobacterales; family Rhodobacteraceae; genus CAZYBG01. Next base: position 50,733 of record CAZYBG010000012.1, read on the forward strand.
CCATCGCATGGCGCGCGAGGCCGGCGAGATCGGCCGTGTCGTCGTGGACGACGATGCCGCCATGGCCGATCCCCGCGCCGAATTCCGCATAACGCTCGTAGTCGAGCGGCACGTCCCATTTCGACTCGGGGACGTAGCAGCCGAGCGGGCCGCCGACCTGGATCGCCTTGACCGGCCGACCGCTCGCCGTCCCGCCGCCGAACTCGAAGACGAGCGTGCGCAGGCTGACGCCGAAGGGCAGCTCGACGAGCCCGCCGCGGCGAACGTTGCCGGCGAGCTGGAAGGGCATCGTGCCCGTCGAGCGGCCGACGCCGAGCGCGCGATAGGCGGCGGCGCCCTCGGCGAGGATGTCCGGGACCGATGCGAAAGTGAGCACGTTCTGGATCAGCGTCGGCCGGCCGAACAGCCCCGCGACCGCCGGCAGCGGCGGCTTCGCCCGCACGATGCCGCGGCGCCCCTCGAGGCTCTCGAGCATCGCCGTCTCCTCGCCGCAGACGTACGAGCCCGCGCCGACGCGCACCTCGAGCGCGAAGGGCCGGCCGCTCCCGAGCACGCTCGCGCCCAGCCAGCCGGCCTCGCGCGCGCGTGCGATCGCGGCCTCGAACCGCCGCGCCGCGTCCGGATATTCCGAGCGCACGTAGACGAAGCCCTGCGACGCGCCGACCGCGAGCGCGGCGATCGCCATGCCTTCGATCAGCAGATAGGGATCCCCTTCGAGCAGCATGCGATCCGCGAAGGTGCCCGAGTCGCCCTCGTCGGCGTTGCAGACGACATGGCGCTGCTCGGCCGGCGTCTGGGCGACGGTGTTCCATTTGATGCCGGCCGGAAACGCGGCCCCGCCGCGGCCCCGGAGGCCCGAGTCGAGCACCGCCTGGCGGATCGCCTCGGGCGTCCGCGCGAGCGCGGCCTCGAGTCCGCGCAGCCCCCCGTGCGCGCGGTAGTCCGGGATCGACAGCGGCTCCGTCACGCCCGCGCGGCGGAAGAGCTTGCGCTGCTGCCGCGCGAGGAAATCGATCGCATCGACCGCTCCGAGGGCGAGCGCGTGCGGCGCGCCGCGGAGCAGGCCCGCCGCCAGCAGGCTCTCCACGTCCTGCGCGCAGACCGGTCCGTAGCCGAGCCGACCGCTCGGCGTCTCGACCTCGAGCAGCGGCTCGAGCGCGTGCGCGCCGCGCGAGCTCGTGCGGACGAGCGCGATCCGCTCGCCGCGCGCTGT
>CAZYBG010000012.1:51955-53640 GCA_964645155.1 uncultured Rhodobacterales bacterium
GTGGCCGAGGCGAGCAGCGCGTCTGCGACCTCGTCGGCGCCCCGGGCGCGGGCGGCGCTGTCGTCCGAGAGGAAGAGGCGGAGTACGGCACCGACGGGATCCCCCGCCCCGCGCCGAACGACGTCCGCCTCGAGGCGGGCAGGCGGAACGGGATCGGCGGCGGGCTGCGCCGCGAGCAGCGCGTCGAGACCCTTCGCCGTCAAGCCGCCGATGGACCGGCCGTCGATGCGCGCGGCGGGCGCGACCGAACAGAGACCGAGGCAATCGACCGGCAGGACGCTGAAGACGCCGTCGGGCGAGCGCATCGCACCTTCGCGGCAACCCGTGCGCAGGCGCGCCCGTTCGAGCAGGGCATCGCCGCCCAGCGCCTGGCAGGCCTCGGCACGGCAGATCCGGACGACCCGTTCGCCGAGCGGCTCGCTGCGGAAATCGGCGTAGTAGCTGACGACGCCGTGAACCTCGGCGCGGGAGAGATCGAGCGCCCGCGCGAGCAAGGGGACTGCCGCGGGCGGAATCCGCCCGAGGCGGTCCATCAGGCGGTGCAGGATCGGCAGCAGCGGCCCCGCGAGCCCTCGCAGATCGGCAATCGCGCCCGCGACCTCGAGCTCCCAGGCGAGCCCTCCATCGCCGTTCTCCGCATCGTCCTGCATCGTCCACCCATCGTTCCCGCGCGCGCCGGGCGACCCGCGATCCGACCGGGACGGCGCAGGCGGGGACGGCGCCGCGGGCGCGTCTCGGGGAGTTTGTCAGATCGCGTCCGAGTACGACAACACCGGCCCGGGCTTCACAGGAAGCGATCGCACTCCCCGGCCGATGGGCCCGCGATCTTCCGGTCCAACAACCTCCCAGTCTCGGGCAGGGTTCTGCGCGAGGAGGCACGGGACGATGGAAAGGCGGCCGAAACCCTCGGTCGGATCGTCCACTCCTCGAACCGGATTCGGGTCGAGGACGGCGAGAAGTTGCAGAACGAGCAGCGATCCCCACGCCGTCGGCCCCAAGAACGGCTAGTTTTCTTGGCGGCTCTCATCGGCAGTGAAGAAATGGAAGCTTGATCTACCGACGCGCAGACTCCCGAGGAGTGGGCCCTTCCGAGATCCCGCGGCTCGCTCCCGCGCCCGGCGCACCGGTCGGGGCATTGATCACCGCCCAGACCCTGGCCGTCTTCAACGACAACGCGCTCCGGCTCGCGCTCGCGCTTGCGGGGATCGAAAGCGTCACCTCGGGGCTCACATCGCCGGAGGCGCGCGGCGCGGAAGCGCAGGCGCACGCGATGCGGGTCTTCGTCGTGTTCACGCTCCCACTCGTGCTGATGTCGATACCCGCCGGCGTCCTCGCCGATCGCGTCGACAAACGCTCCGTGATCGTCGCGACGAAGGTCCTCGAGCTCGTCCTCTTGCTCGCCGCAGTCCCCCTCCTCGCCGTCGATCCCGGCGGCGGAGCGGCGCCGCTCGCGATTCTCGCGGCGCTCGGCGTGCGCGCGGCGCTGCTCAGCCCGGCGAAGTACGGGATCCTTCCCGAGTTACTGACCGAGGAGCAGCTCTCGGCGGGCAACGGCCGGCTCGAGCTCTTCACGTTCCTCGGCATCCTCGGCGGGACGTACGCGGGCGGCCTCCTGCTCGGAATCGCGGGCGGGCGCTCGTGGATCGTCGCGGTCGTGCTCTCCGTGCTGGCGGCGCTCGGCCTGG
>CAZYBG010000013.1:0-53518 GCA_964645155.1 uncultured Rhodobacterales bacterium
GCGCCCCGACCCTGCCCGCGGCCACGCCGTGCCGGGCGCCCCGCCCGGGGCGCGGCTGCCCGCAAGTCCCGCAGCAAGCCCAGCAGCGCGGGCCGCCGCCCGCCGCGCCGGCGCCGATCTCGCGGTGATCGAGGGCAGCGGGCGCCGCGGGCGGATCACGGCGGCCGATGTCGCGGCGGCGGGAAGCGGCGGCGCAGAGGCCACCATCGTCCTGCTGCACGGCCTCTTCGGCGATGCGAAGGGCTGGCGCGACCTGCCGCGGCGGTTCGCCGCCGCCGGCCGGGCCGTCGCGGCGCCGGACCTTGCCGCGGGCGATGCGCACGCAGACCTGCCGGCGCCGCTTGGCGGCCTCGCCGCGGCCCTTGCCGGGCGCCTGCCGGAGGGTCCGCTGGTCCTTGTTGGCCATTCGCTGGGCGCGGTGCTGGCGGTCGGCCTCGCCCGCCTGCTCGGGCCGCGGGTCGAGCGCCTCGTGCTGATTGCGCCCGCCGGGATCGGCGCGCGCATCAATCGCGATTTCGTCGAGGGGATGCTTGCGGCCGAGAGCCCGGCCGCGCTGGCCCGTGCGCTGGCCCTGGTGGACGGCGCGCCGCTGTCGCAGACGGCGCTTGTGGCCGAGCTCGACCGTCTGCGCGGCCGTCGCGGCGCTGACGCCGCCCTTGCCCGCGCTCTGGCGCGCGACGGGTTCCAGCAGGTCGACATCACCGCCGACCTTGCCGCACTTGCCTGCCCCGTCGCGGTTGTCTTCGGGACTGCAGACCGCATCCTCGACTGGCGCGAGGTCGGCAACCTGCCCGCGGCGACGGCGATCCACCTGGTCCGCGGTGCCGGGCACCTGCCCCATGCCGCGGCGCCGGAACTGATCGTGCGGCTGGCTGCCGGCGAACCGGCACCGGCCCGGCGGGGCGCCCATGGCTGACCGCCCCGGCCGCCCGCGCGCCCCGCCATTGCATGCGCACCCGGATCGGTCCGACCAGCACAACCGGCCACCGCCAGCGCGGGCCGGCGGCGCCAAGGAATTGCACGCAAACAACTGGCATTGCTGGAGATTTTCCGGCAGAGCCCAACAAAACGGTGGAAAACCGCCGCCGACCATCTAGACTGCACGCAGCTTGGAAAGGCCCGTGGCCCGGGCCGCACAGGGAGGAAAACATGAAGAGGACGACATTGATCGCCGCGCTGGCCGCGTCGGCCGCCACGCTTGCCGCACCGGCCGTGGCGCAGGATGCCAAGAAGATCGCCACCGTGGTGAAGATCGCCGGAATCCAGTGGTTCAACCGCATGGAGGAGGGCGTCAACCAGTTCGCCACCGATACCGGCCACGAGGCGTTCCAGGTCGGCCCGGCGCAGGCCGACCCGCAGCAGCAGGCCGCGCTGATCGAGGACATGATCGCCCAGGGCGTCAACGCGCTCGCCGTGGTGCCGATGAGCCCCGAGGCGCTCGAACCGGTGCTGAAGCGGGCGATGGATGCAGGCATCACCGTCATCACCCACGAGGCGGCGAGCCAGCAGAACACCGCCTACGACCTCGAGGCCTTCGTGAACGAGGACTTCGGCGCCAACCTGATGGAACAGCTCGCGACCTGCATGGGCGGCGAGGGCGAGTACGCCGTCTTCGTCGGCTCGCTCACCAGCCAGACGCACAACCAGTGGGTGGACGGCGCGATCGCCCATCAGCAGGCGAACTATCCCAACATGACCCTCGTCGGCGACAAGAACGAGACCTTCGACGACCAGCAGCAGGCCTACGCCAAGGCGCAGGAGGTGCTGCGCGCCTACCCCGACATCAAGGGGCTGCAGGGCTCGGCCTCGACCGACGTGGCAGGCATCGGGCTTGCCATTGAGGAGCGCGGGCTCGAGGAGCAGACCTGCGTCTTCGGCACCTCGCTGCCCTCGATCGCCGGGCAGTACCTGGAAACCGGCGCGGTGGACGGCATCGGCTTCTGGGACCCCTCGGTCGCCGGCTACGCCATGAACAAGCTCGCCGAGATGGTGATGAACGGCGAGACGGTGACTGACGGCATGGACCTCGGCCTGCCGGGCTACGAGAGCGTGACGCTCGACGGCAAGGTCATCTACGGCCAGGCCTGGGTGAACGTGAACAAGGACAACATGGCCGAGTATCCGTTCTGATCGGGACGACGCCCGGGGGCGGCGGCAGCGCCGCCCCCTCACCTCTCCCGACCGAAGGCAGGACATGGCGGAGCATCTGGTCACGCTGGAGGGCGTGACGAAAACCTACGCGGGCATCACGGCGCTCGACGGCGTGGGGTTCTCGATTTCCGCCGGCGAGGCCGTCTGCCTCGCCGGCGAGAACGGATCCGGCAAGTCGACGCTCATCAAGATCCTCGCCGGCGTCGAACAGCCCGACCGCGGCCGGATCGCGTTCGGCGGGCGGGCGCAGGGGCCGCTCACGCCGCGGATGTCGGCCGATGCCGGCATCAAGGTCATCTTCCAGGACTTCAGCCTGTTCCCGAACCTCTCCGTCGCCGAGAACATCGCCTTCTCGGCCGAGATCGGGGCCGGCGCCAGGCTTTTCCGGCGGGAAAGGGTGCGGGCGCTCGCGGCCCGGACGCTGGAGCGCGTGGGTGTCGACATCCCGCTCGACGCCGTGGTCGAGACGCTGCCGGTGGCGCACCGGCAGCTCGTCGCGATCGCGCGGGCGCTGGCCACCGACGCCCGCCTCATCATCATGGACGAACCGACGGCGGCCCTGACCGAGCGCGAGGTGCGCTCGCTCCTCGGGATCATCCGGCGGCTCAAGGCCGACGGCGTGGCGGTGCTGTTTGTCAGCCACAAGCTCGCCGAGGTGCTTGAGGTCTGCGAGCATGTGGTCGTGCTGCGCAATGGCGCCAAGGTCGCCGATGGCCCGGCGCATGCCTTCGACGCGGCCTCGCTGAGCCGGCACATGACGGGCCGCGAGGTGGCCGAGACCCCGGCCGCGCCGCTGCCGCCCGGCGCGCCCGAGCTGCTGACGGTCGAGCGGCTGACCAAGCCGGGCGCCTTCGAGGACGTGAGCTTCACGCTCCGTGCGGGCGAGGTCCTGGGCGTGGCGGGCCTTCTCGGCTCGGGGCGCACGGCGCTCGCCAAGGCGCTCTTCGGCCTCGTCGTCCCCGAGGCGGGGCGCATCGTGTTCGACGGCCGCCAGATACCGCTGGGCGACCCGATCGCGACGGCGGCGGCCGGCATCGGCTACGTGCCCGAGGACCGGCTGACCGAAGGGCTGTTCCTGACCCAGAGCATCGCCCGCAACATCGCGATCGGCCGCGTCGATGCCCATTCCCGCGCCGGCGTCCTCGATCTCGGCGCACTCTGGGGCGAGGCGCGCGACTGGCTGCAGCGCCTGTCGGTCAAGGCGCCCGATCCCGAGGCGCCGGTCCGGTCCCTCTCGGGCGGCAACCAGCAGCGCGTGGTGCTGGCACGGTGGATGGCGCGCGGCCCGCGCGTCCTGATCCTGAACGGGCCGAGCGTCGGCGTCGATGTCGGCTCGAAGGCCGAGATCCACGGCATCGTCGCCGATCTTGCGGCGCATGGCCTGGGCGTGATCGTGATCTCGGACGACCTGCCCGAACTGCTCGCGACCTGCCACCGCATCCTCGTCATGAAGGCCGGCCGCGTCGTCGAAGACATCGCGGGCCACGGCGTCACCGAGGCCGAGCTTGCGCACAGGCTCGCCTCATGAAGCTCGACTGGACCCGCAACGAGACGCTGGTCGCGGCCGTCATCCTCGCCTTCTGCGTGCTCGCGGCCGTGTCCGACCCGGGCTTCCTGAGCATCGCGACGCTGACCGACCTTCTGCGCAACGGGATCGTCCTCGGCATCTTCGCGGTCGGGGTGTTCGTCGTCCTCGTCTCCGGCGGGATCGATGTCAGCTTCACCGCGCTGGCTGCCTTCACGATGTACGTGACCGCGATGACGCTGAACGCCGCGATGCCGTGGATGCCGTGGTGGGGGGCGCTCGGGTTCGGCATGGCGGTCGGCGCCCTGCTGGGCGCGTTCAACGGCATCTTCATCGCATTCTTCGGCCTGCCGACGCTGATCGTCACGCTCGGCACGCTCTCGATCTTCCGCGGCTTCATGCTGACCTTCATTGGCCAGAAGCAGATCACCACCCTGCCGCCGGGGATGCGCGAGTTCGGGCGGATGATGGTTGTCCGCGGCACCAACGCGGACGGCTCGTTCTATTCGCTGCACGCCGCCGCCCTCGCCACCGTCGCCGTCGTCGTCGTGACCTGGTTCATCCTGAACCGGACGATGCCGGGTCGGGCGATCTATGCCATCGGCGGTTCGGTCGAGAGCGCGCGGCGCATCGGCATCAACGTCCGCGCGACGCAGTTCTTCGTCTATGTCTATGTCGGCATGCTCGCCGGCCTCGCCGGCGTGATCCACGCCAGCATGGCGCGCGTCGCGAACCCGTTCGACCTGGTGGGGCTCGAGCTGTCGGTGATCGCGGCGGTGGTCCTCGGCGGCGCCCGGCTCGCGGGCGGCTACGGCACGCTGACCGGCACGATCCTCGGCGTCGCGCTGATCGTGCTGGTGCGCAACAGCCTGATCGTCCTCGGCATCCCGTCCACCTTCCAGTCCATCACCATCGGCTGCCTGATCCTGCTCGGCACCGGCCTGCCCTCGTGGCAGGCCAAGCGGGCCGCGGCGCGGGCGGCATGAGGCGCGCATGACCCCGGCCCCGACCCTGCTGTCCCGCATCCTGTCGTCGCCCGAGGGGCGGCTTGCCGTCATCGCGATCGGGGTCTTCGTCCTGATGTCGGCGTTGTCGCCCGACCGGTTCCTGAGCCTGCAGAACCTGACGTCGATGGCGTTCCAGTTTCCCGAATTCGCGATCCTCGCGCTTGCGATGACGATCACCATGCTGACCGGCGGCATCGACCTTTCGGTGGTCGGCATCGCCAACATGACGGCGATCGTCGCTGCGATGATCATGACGCGGCTGACCGGCGCGGGCGACGGCACCGCGGTCGTCGTCCTGGCGCTCTGCGCCGCGCTCGCGTTCGGCGTGCTCGCCGGCCTCTTCAACGGCATCGCGGTGGCGAGCTTCGGCCTGCCGCCGATCCTCGCCACGCTCGGCTCGGGGCTGATCTTCACCGGCATCGCGGTGGCGCTGACCAACGGCTCGGCGGTCATGGGCCTGCCGCCCGCGATGGCCTGGATCGGCAACTCGACGATCCTCGGCATCCCGACGCCGCTGATCCTGTTCGGGCTGCTCGCCTTCGGCCTGTCGCTCCTCCTGGCGCGCACGGGCTTCGGGCTCAAGCTGCAGATGTACGGCGCCAACCCGCTTGCGGCGCGCTTCGCGGCAGTCAACGTCACCGCGATGCTGATCAGGGTCTACATGCTGTCGGGCGCGCTGGCCGCGGTCGCCGGCATGGTGGTGATGAGCCGCGCCAACTCGGCAAAGGCCGACTACGGGTCGTCCTACCTGCTTCTCGCGGTGCTGATCGCCGTGCTCGGCGGGGTCAATCCCTATGGCGGCTACGGCAAGGTCATCGGTGTCGTGCTGGCCGTGCTGTCGATGCAGTTCCTGTCCTCGGGGCTGAACATGGCCGGCGTGTCGAACTTCGCGCGCGAGCTGATCTGGGGCAGCCTGCTGATATTCGTGATGATCATCAACACGTGGCGGCCCGCCCGCCGCCGCGGATGAACGGGAGAACGGCGATGAAGAAGATCCTGAACGACCCCGCCCGCTACGTCGACGAGATGCTCGACGGGCTGGCCGCGGCGCATCCCGAGTTCTACCGGCTGGTGGGCGAGAGCCGGCGCGCCGTGGCACGTGCCACGCCGGGGCCCGAGGGCAAGGTCGGCATCGTCTCCGGCGGCGGGTCGGGGCACCTGCCGGTCTTCACCGGCTATGTCGGCCCCGGGCTGCTCGATGCCTGCGCCATCGGCGACGTCTTCGCCTCGCCCTCGGCCGAACAGATGGCCGACGCGATCCGCGCCGCCGACCGCGGCGCGGGCGTGCTGCGGCTCTATGGCAACTACGGCGGCGACATCATGAACTTCGACATGGCGGGAGACCTCGTCGGGTTCGACGACATCCGCTGCACGACCGTAGTCCTCGCCGACGACGTGGCGAGCGCCCCGCCCGCGGAGGCCGGGAAGCGCCGCGGCGTGGCCGGCATGGTCTACGCCTTCAAGATCGCCGGCGCGGCGGCCGAGGCGGGGCTCGACCTCGACGGGGTGACGCGCGTCGCGCAGAAGACCGCCGATGCCTGCCGGTCGGTCGGCGCGGCCCTGTCGCCCTGCACGGTGCCGCAGGCCGGCAGGCCCACCTTCCAGATCGGCGACGACGAGATGGAGATGGGCATGGGCATCCACGGCGAGCCCGGCGTCTGGCGCGACAAGCTGAAGCCGGCCGACGACATCGCCGGCGAGATGATAGACCGGCTTCTCGCCGACATGCCGCTGACGGCGGGCGACCGCGTCTCGGTCATGGTCAACTCGCTCGGCGCGACCCCGCCGGAAGAGCTCTACATCCTCTACCGCGTCGTGAAGGCGCGGCTTGAAGGCACGGGCACGCGCATCGTCATGCCGCTGGTGGGCCGCTACGCGACCAGCATGGAGATGGCGGGCGTGTCGGTCACGCTCTGCAAGCTCGACGACGAGACCGAGGGCTACCTCCAGGCGCCCTGCGACTGCGCGTTCTGGAGCGTGCGGTGACCCTGACGGTCGCCGATCTTCGCGGCGCCATCGCGCGGGTGACGGCGGCGATGGAGCGCGAGTTCGACGCGCTGAACGCCGCCGACGGCGCGCTCGGCGACGGCGATCTCGGCGTGACGCTGACGCGCGGCATGCGCGCGGCCAGCGAACTCGCGCCGGGCCTGCCGGATGATCTGGGGCAGGCGCTGCTGGCCTGCGCGCAGGCCTTCACCAGGACGTCGGGTTCCTCCTACGGCACGCTGATGGCCACCGGCCTGATCGCCATGGCGAAGGCGCTGAAGGGGCGAACGGGCATCGAGGCGGCGGAGATGTCGGGCCTCATCGCCGCTGCGCGCGATGCGATGCAGGCGCGCGGCAAGGCCGAGCTTGGCGGCAAGACGGTGCTCGACAGCCTCGACGCGATGGCACGGGCGACCGCGGGCCTCGCCGATCCCGCGGCGGTGGCCGAGGCTGCGGCGCGCGCGGCGCGGTCGGCGCAGGAGGCGCTGCGCCCGGAGGTCGCCACCATCGGCCGGGCGCGCATCTTCGGCGAGAAGACCCGCGGCATGGACGATCCCGGAATGCTCGCCATGACCGCCATCGCGGGCGCGATCGCGGGCCCGATCCCGGGCCCCTAACGCGCCGCCATCATGCCGGCCCGGCCGCATCACCCTTCGTCAAACCCTGCGATCGAGGTTGACACCGGACCGCCGATAGCCCATCTCCGGCGGGACGCTGCGCTGCCGCGTGAGCATGTCGCCTCCTGACGGGGGCGCACCAGCGCAACGACGATACCAGTTCCCCATCACGCAGGGTTCCTGATGCAACGGCCCGACGGCGCGGCGAACTCCGCCCGCGCCCGGGTCGTGCCGACCCTCCTGCGCCGCGCGCACCGCGCGGCGCTCCGTAACCGCCGCGCGGGCCCAGGTGCCCATGCGCGGATCGAAAAGGACAGACCTTGAACGATTTCGACACGCTCGGCCTTGCGCCCGCCATGACCGATGCGCTGGCCCGCACCGGCTTTTCGCAGCCGACGCCGATCCAGGCGCAGGCGGTTCCGCTGGCGCTTGCGGGGCATGACATCCTCGGCCTCGCCCAGACCGGCACCGGCAAGACGCTCGCCTTCGGCCTTCCGCTGATCCAGCACCTGCTGGCCAAGCCCGGCAAACCCGCCGCCGGAAGCGCCCGGGCGCTTGTCCTGGCCCCCACGCGCGAACTGGTGAACCAGATCGCCGACAACCTGGGCCAGCTGACCGCCGGCACGCGGCTGCGTGTCGTCACGGTTGTCGGCGGGCAGTCCATCACCCGCCAGATCGGCGCCCTGTCGCGGGGCACCGACATCCTCGTCGCCACGCCGGGCCGGCTGATCGACCTGATGGAGCGCGGCGCGGTCGATCTCGGATCGGTCAGGCACCTCGTGCTGGACGAGGCCGACCAGATGCTCGACCTCGGCTTCATCCACGCGCTCCGCCGGATCGCGCCGCGGCTCGGCACGCCGCGCCAGACCATGCTGTTCTCGGCCACCATGCCGCCGCAGATGGAGGAACTCAGCCGTGCCTACCTGACCGACCCCCGCCGGGTGCAGGTGGCGCCCTCCGGCAAGGCGGCAGACGGGATCACGCAGTCGGTGCACTTCCTCGACAAGACGGCGAAGCCCGGCCGGCTGCGGCAGATCCTCTCGAAGGATCCCGGCGCCCTGACGCTGGTCTTCGCCCGCACCAAGCATGGGGCCGAAAAGCTGATGCACGGCCTCGTGGCGGACGGATACAACGCCACCTCGATCCACGGCAACAAGAGCCAGGGCCAGCGCGACCGGGCCATCAAGGCGTTCCGCGAAGGCCGGATCACAACGCTGGTGGCCACCGACGTGGCGGCGCGGGGCATCGACATCCCGGGTGTGGCCTATGTCGTCAACTACGACCTCCCCGAGGTGCCGGACAACTACATCCACCGCATCGGCCGCACCGCGCGGGCCGGGCGCGAGGGCGAGGCGGTGGCGCTCTGCGCGCCCGAAGAGGCCGATCTCCTGCGTCAGATCGAGAAGCTGATGAAGCTCGAGGTTCCCGTGGCCAGCGGCGCGCGGCCCGCAGATGGCGGCAACCGCGCGAATGCCGGGGGCAAGCCCCGCCACCGCGGCGCGAAGCCGGACCAGCAGCCGCGGGGCGAGAAACCCGCCGCAGCCGGCCGGCGGCGCCCCCGCCGCCGTCGCGCGGCCTGACCTGGGTCGGCAGGTGCCGCCCCGGCCGGAGCGGTCCGTCGGACCGGGGGGATCGGCGGGCCCGCGGGGCCATCACACAAGTCTTGCCGATCGTCGCTGACGGCCGGCGTCCGCGCGGGCTTCGTCGCCACGCGGAACGCCCGTCCTCGCGCCTTGCGCCATCGGTGGCCTCGCGCGGCATTCCGGCGGGGGTGCCCGCCGACCCGCCCACAAGGCGTGCGACCTCCGCGACGGTTGCACTGGTGCAGGGTGGAAGGCTTGGCGTAACCTCGGCCCATGTCGAGCATCCGCCCCTACTACGCCATCGTCGAGGCCTGGGTCGAAGAGAACATCTCCGCCCGGTCGCTGCCCCCCGGCACCCGGCTCACGGTGGCGACGGTGGCCGACCGGCTGGGCCTCAGCCGCTCGCCGGTCAAGCGCGCGCTCGACGGGCTGGCACGTGCGCGCCGGCTGACGGTGGACGGCCGCAACGGCTATGTCGTGGGCTCGAAGCCGATGCCGGCTGCGCCGGTCGCGAACCTCTTCGCGTTGCCGCTGTCCGAGCCCGCCTCGCTTGCTGCCGCCGAGGTCCGGCCGGGATGGGAGCGGATCATGGACGACGTCACCGAAGCGGTGACCACGGCCGCGCCGTTCGGCATCTGGCAGGTGTCCGAGGCCGAACTCTGCGCCCATTACGGGGTCAGCCGCACCGTCATCCGGGAAGTGCTGGCGCGCCTGCATGAACGCGGCGCGCTGGGCAAGGACCGCGCCGGGCACTGGATCGCCGGGCCGCTCTCGGCCCGGATGCTCGACGAGGAACACGGGCTGCGCGTCCTGCTTGAACCCGCCGCGCTGGCCGAGGCGGCCCCGGCGCTGCGTGCCGCCGCACCGGCGTTGCGCGGGAAGATCGACGCGGCCGACCCGCACTGCCCGCCAGAGGTGATGGCCGTGCTCGAAGCCGACCTGCACGACGCCGCGCTGCCGCACCTCGCGAACCGCCGCATCGCGGCGACGCTGCGACAACTTTCCGCGGCGCGGACGGTCAACCGGCTCTTCGCAACCCATGTCGCCCGCCACGACGAAAGCGCCCTGCTGGCCGAGCACCGGCTGGTTGTCGATCACCTCGCGCTGGGCGACGCGCCGGGCGCGGCGGCGGCGCTGCACCACCACATCGAGGCCGATCATGTCCGCACCCGGGCGCGGCTGCGGGTGCTGTCGGTCTTTCCCGATCCGGTGACCGCGCCGTGGCTCGGCCGGGTCGCTTAGTGGAGAAGGGCGGCCCCGCGACAAGGGCGGGGCGCCCCGCGCCGTCACGCACCCAGTCGCGCCCGCCCTCGCGTCATGGCGAAGGCAGGCCGCGGCTGCGCGTGATCGGCCGCAGCGAGTTGGTCACCCTGCCGATCCGCGAGCGGGCCGGCGCCGACCTCGGTTTCCCGATCGACTTCGAGATGATCGACACGATCGACGGGCTTGGCCAGGTGATCACGCGGCCTGACAGCTTCGACGTCTACCACCAGTGGCATACGGTCGACCTGATCTGGACGGCGCGCTGCATCCAGCCGATCGCGCTGGCGCGGCTGACGCGGGGCCCTGAGATCCGGGCCGCGGCGCAGGGCCGGGGCGGGCCGCTGCGTGGGATCGACACGGTGTTCGACCGGCTCTTCGTCCAGCCCGATGGCAGCCTCGGCGCGGCGCCGTCGGAGCAGGTCTCGATGCTGCCGCTGCTGCACGGGGTCGACAGCTTCGGCTACGCGCCCTCGGTGCGGGCGCTGATCGGCGAGGGGCCCGAAAGCTGGGGCTGGCTGATCGATCCGCGGCTCCAGGGCCGGGTGGCGCTGATCGGCGACCCGGTCCTCGGCCTGATCGAGGCCGCGCTGGCAGTCGAGGCGCGGCGCGGCATGCCCTTCTCGGACCTCGCGAACCTGACGCTGGCCGAGGTCGACGAGGTCATCGACACGCTCGTCGGGCTGCGGCGCCTTGGCCATTTCCGCGGCTTCTGGGCCTCGTTCACCGAAAGCCGGCGGCTGATGCAGCGCGGGGCGCTCGTGCAGTCGATCTTCTCGCCCGGGGTTGCGCATCTGCGGGCGCAGGGGGTCGAGGTCATCGTCTCGACGCCGCTCGAGGGCTGCCGGGGCTGGCATGCCGATCTCTGCCTGTCGGCCGCGGCATCGGGCGAGGTGCTCGACATGGCCTATGCCTACCTGAACTGGTGGCAGAACGGCTGGGCCGCGGCCTCGGTGGCGCGGCAGGGCTACTACGCGACGTTCCCCGACTGGGCGCGCGGCCACCTCCACGCCGAGGAATGGGATTACTGGTACCAGGGCCAGCCCGCCGCCCGCGCGCTGCCCGATCCCTACGGGCAGCCCTCGGTGCCGGCCGGCCACCGCCGCGAGGGCGGCTCGCACCGCGAGCGGATGAGCCGGGCGCGGGTGTGGAACAGCTTCATGGACGAGCACACCCATATCACCCGCCGCTGGCGCGAGGTGGTGGGCGCCTGAGCCGCGCGCGGCCTCGGCCGGCGGCGCGCCGTGCGGCGGTTGCGCGCGGGTCCACCGTTCCGTCGGGCGCGAGGACGACGCCGAAGGCTTGCTGTGCGGTCGCCGGCCCGATCAGGCCGTCGGCCACGTCTGCCGCCACCGCCGCGGGGTCGCGACGCATCGGGTCGCCGTAGCCGCCGCCGCAGGGGCCCGTCGAGACCAGGACATCGCCCGCCTTCGCCCGCGCGTAGGGCACCTTCGATGGCAGCGCCCGCTCGGTCCCGTCCGCGGCGACGAGGGTGAGCGCGGCGCAGTGCCCCGCGCCGCCGCCCGCGAACCCCCAGGGCGGGAAGGCGTGGCCGTCACCCTCGATCGAGAAGCCCGAATCCGCCAGGAAGCGAAAGCTGCGCACGGTGCCAATGCCACCGCGGAACTGCCCCGGGGCCATCGCCTCCTCGCGCAGTTCGTAGCGTTCGACGCGCAGGGGAACGTGGCTTTCGATGTCCTCGATCGGGTTGTTCCGGGTATTGGCGTAGAGCGTGTCGACCGCGTCCATCCCGTCCTTGCCGGGCCGGCCGCCATAGCTGCCCTCCATGATCTCCATGTGCACCCAGTGCCGTTCCCCCGACAGCCCCGACAGTGCCACCACCCGCAGGTTACCGATGCCGGCGCTGACCTTCCCGGGCACCGCCTGCGCCAGCGCCTTCATCACCGTGTCGGCCAGCTGGTTGCCGGGACAGAAGCGAGCGATGACCGGCGCGGGGAAGACCGGGTTGGCGATGCAGCCCTTCGGCGCGGTGATGGCGATGGGTCGGGTCAGGCCTTCGTTCTGCGGCACGTCGCCCACGACCGCCTGATCGAGCAGGATCGAGCGCACGGTGAGCCAGACGGCACAGTCGACGGTGCCGATGAACGGCATGTTGATCGGCTTGTCGGGAAGCTGCGGGGCGGTGCCGGTCAGGTCGACCTCGATCCCGTCGCCGCGGACCCGCACCGTCACGGCGATGGGCAGGTTCCGCCGCGCGGGATCGGGATCGTCGAGATAGCCGTCGATGTGGGTGGTGGCCGAATAGTCGCCGTCGGGCACCGCGGCTATGGCCGCGCGCAGGCGGCGCTCGGAATAGTCCATCAGGTCTTCGGCCGCCGCCTCCAGCACCGGCAGGCCGTAGCGTGCGATGAGGTCGCGGTAGCCGGCGGCGCCCACCCCGGCCGCCTTCACCTGCGCCTCCATGTCGCCGACGACGAGGTCCGGGGCGCGGATGTTCGAGCGCAGCATGTGCCAGACCGGCCAGACCTTGCGGCCGGCCTCGTAGACCTTCACCGCCTTTAACTGGAGGCCCTCGGCATAGCAGTCGAGTGCATCGACAATCCCGCAAGAGCCCGGGCTGAGCGCGCCGATATCGAGGTGATGCGCCGTGGTGACCGACCAGGCGGCCAGGCGGCCCTGGTGGAACACCGGCACCGCGAAGGCCACGTCGGGACCGTGGCTGGCCCCGCCATAGGGGTCGTTGTGCATGATGACGTCGCCCTCGGCGATCACCTCGCCGCGCCCGGCCATCACGGCGAGGATGTTGCGCACGTAGCCCGGGACTGGGCCCGACTGCAGCGGCGTCGAGAGGCGGCACTCGCAGAGCTGCCGCCCGGCGGCATCAGTCAGCGCGGCGCCGAAATCCTCGGATTCGCGGATGATCGAGGAATAGGACATCCGCATCAGCTTCAGCCCCATCTCGAGCGCGATGGTGTCGAGCGCGCCCTGGATCACGGCCGCGGTGACGGGGTCGATCCGCGCGGTCATCGCCTAGGCCTCCTTCCGGCGCATCATCAGGGTGCCGTCGCCGAGCGCCGCCGCCTGCCAGCCCGGGGGAACGAGCACCGTGGTGTCGGGCTGCACCAGGATCGCCGGGCCGGGGAGGCTGTGGCCCGCGGCAAGCCCGGCGCGCGCCCGGACGGTCGTCAGATGGGCCTCGAGCCGCCCGCCCGCGCGGAACAGGCTTTCGACGGTGCGTGGCGGCGCCAGAGCACCCCCGGCGGACGGCAAGGCGGGCGGCAGGCCGGGCATCGCCCCGCGGCCGGTCACGCGCAGCGTGACGATCTCGACGGCGTTGCCCGGAAAGGCATGGCCGTATTCGGCGCGGTGCGCGGCGTGGAACGCCTCGAACACCGCCGCCATCGCCGCCTCGTCCAGTACGCCCGGCGGCAGATCCACCTTGAGCTCATAGCCTTGGCCGGCGTAGCGCAGGTCGCCCTGCCGCGCATGGGTGACCGCGCCGGGGTCGATCCGGTCGGCGGCGAAACGGGCGGCGAGGTCGGCCTGCATCGCTTCGAGGTCGGCGTTGATGCGCGCCATGTCGACTGCGGCCGAGGTCTGGAAGAGCGTCCGGGCGGCATCGTATTTCAGGTCGGTGACCAGCAGCCCGAGGGCCGAGGTGATACCGGGATGCGGCGGCACGATGACCTCGCGGATGCCGAGCAGGTCGGCGACCTCGGCGCCATGCAGCGGCCCGGCGCCGCCCATCGCCACCAGGGCGAAGCCGCGCGGGTCGATGCCCTTCTGGACGGTCCGCGACCGGATCGCGTTCGCCATGTTGGCGTTGAGGACGGTCACGATGCCCTCGGCCGCCTCGGCCAGCCCGAGGCCGAGGCGCCGGGCCAGCGCCGCCACGGCCGCCTCGGCCGCCGCCGGATCGAGCGCCATCGCGCCGCCGAGGAAGTCGCCCGGCGGCAGCCGGCCGAGGACGAGGTTGGCATCGGTCACGGTGGGCTCGGCGCCGCCCCGGCCATAGGCCGCCGGCCCGGGAACCGCGCCGGCCGAGCGCGGGCCGACCCGGAACGCGCCGCCCGCATCGACATAGGCCACCGATCCGCCGCCCGCGCCGATGGTGTGGATGTCGAGCATCGGCAGCAGCAAGGGAAAGCCCGCGATCTGGGTCGACCGCGCGTCGGTCTCGGCGATGCGGCCACCCGCGACGATGCCGATATCGGCCGAGGTGCCGCCGATGTCGAAGGTGATCAGCCGGTCGCGGCCGGCGTGCCGCCCGGCATGCGCCCCGCCGAGCACGCCCGCCGCCAGCCCCGACATCAGCGTCAGCGCCGGCCGCTCGCGCACCATCCGCGCCGTCGCCATCCCGCCGTTCGAGGCCATCACGCGCAGCTCGCCCGCGACGCCGATGCTACGCAGCCGGTCTTCCAGCGCGCTGACATAGGCGCCGACCTTTGGCCCGACGAACGCGGCGAGCGCGGCCGTCGTGAACCGCTCGAACTCGCGGAACTGGGGCGAGACGGCGGACGAGGTGGTGACGAAGGCGTCCGACATCTCGTGCCGCACGATCGCGGCCGCGCGGTCCTCGTGCGCCGGATCGAGATAGGAGAAGAGGAAGCAGACCGCGACCGCCTCGACGCCTTCCGCAGCAAGCTCGCGCGCCGCGCGGGCGACGGCCCGCTCGTCGAGCGGGACCAGCTCGGCGCCGTCGGGCGGGATCAGCCGCCCCGCGACGACCTTGCGCCAGCGCCGCGGCACCGGCGGGCGGGCCTGCCAGGGCAGGTCCTGCTGGATCGAGTAGTGCAGCACGCGCTGGTGGCGGCCGATATGCAGTATGTCACGGAAGCCCTCGTTCGTGATCATCCCCGTACGGGCGCCCCGGTTCTCGAGCACGGCGTTGGTCGCCGTGGTGGTGCCATGCAGGACGAAGGCGATGACGGCGGGGTCCACGCCGGCTCGGGCACAAAGCCCGGCCACGCCGGCGACGACGCCCTCGGCGGGGTCGTGCGGCGTGGTCGGCACCTTGTAGACGTGCCGGGCGCCGCCGTCGGTGTCGGCGAGGATCAGGTCGGTGAAGGTTCCCCCGACATCGACACCGATCAGATGCACGCCACCCTCCACCCAAAGCCCGATGAATTCTGCATCCAGACTCCATGCCGGTGACAAGCCTGCAAGCGGGCGGCTAGGGTGGCTGCCCGCCTTTCGGGCAGTCCTGCGGCGTACCTGACCCCAAAAGCGGCAGGCGCGGCATGAACGGTGCCGCCGTGCCCGGAAGCGCTTTGCCCGCGGGCCCCGAGGGCGACCGAGGGCGACCGAGGGCGACCGTGGGCGACCGTGGGCGGCGCCGCGTCAGACTGGAGCACGCATGACCGATCCCGACCTTCCCCCGCCCGACCTTGCCCCCATCGACCCGGCCGAGGTCGAGCGCCGGATCCTTGACCTAGCGCGGCATGGCGCCCATTCGGGCACCGGGGTCTGGCGCACGGCCTACTCGGCCGACTGGCAGGCGGCGCAGGACCAGGTGGCGGCCTGGGCGCGGGACGCTGGCCTTTCGGTGCGGATGGACGCCGTCGGCAACCTCTGGGCGCGCACGCCCGGCCCCGCCGAGGGGCCGGCCATCGTCGCCGGATCGCATATCGACAGCCAGTGCCCGGGCGGCCGCTACGACGGCGCCGCCGGCATCGTGGCGGGCCTCGTCGCCGTCGCGGCCCTGCTGGCGCGGCTCGGCCCGCCGCGCCGCCCGGTCGAGGTCGTGTCGCTCTGCGAGGAGGAGGGCTCGCGCTTTCCCACGGCGGGGTTCTGGGGTTCGCGCGCGATCACCGGCGCTATCGCGCCTGGCGACGCTGACGCGGTCACCGATCGGGACGGGCGGCCGATTTCGGCGGCGATGCGGGTCGCGGGCCTCGACCCCGCCGCCATTCCGCAGGCGCGGCGCAGCGACGTCGCCGCGTTCCTTGAGCTGCACGTCGAACAGGGCCCGGTGCTGGAACAGGCCGGGCTGCCTGTCGCGCTGGTGACCGGCATCACCGGCATCCGCCACACCCTCGTGACGCTGGTCGGCGAGGCCAACCACGCCGGCGCCTTCCCGATGGACCTGCGGCGCGACCCGATGGCGGGCTTCGCCGAGATCGCCGGCCGCGTCATCGACCATGCCCATCGCCTGGGACGGCCGGCGGTAACGACCGTCGGAAGGGTCTCGGTGCTGCCCAACGCCGCGGCGATCGTGCCCGCCTCGGTCGCCTTCACCATTGACAGCCGCCACGCCGACCCCGATCGCCACGCCGCGATGGCGGCGACCCACGCCGCGCTGATCGCCGAGGTCGCCGCGCGACGGGGGCTTGTGGCGGAGGTGACGCCGCAGTTCGACCTGCCGCCGGTCCCCTGCGACCCGGGCCTCATGAACCTTATGGGGGCGGCCGCCGGTGCCGCCGGCGTTCCCGTCCTGCATATGGTGAGTGGGGCCGGCCACGACACGCAGCGCCTGGCGGGCCTGTGCCCCGCGGCGATGATCTTCGTGCGCAGCGCCGGCGGGCGCAGCCACTGCCCGGAGGAATACTCGACGCCCGAGGACCTTGCCGCAGGCATCCGTGTGCTTGCCGGAACGCTGCGGCGCCTGGCTTGGGCCTAGCAGGCGATTCGCGGCCGGCTGGCCGGTGTGTTTCAACTTTGCGTACAGAATTCAGGCAAAGGCCCCGACGGATTGCCGCAACGGCAGGCGTTCGCGGCGCGCGATGCGATGCGGTGCGGCACCGCACGGCGCAGCGCTAGAGGGCCCGGGCGCCCGCGGTAACGCTTCATGCACCGCCGGGGGGCCTGACGTGCGATCCGAACTCGACCTGGAACTTGTCTCGCTGACGAAGCGCTACGGCGAGACGATCGCGGTGAACGCGATCAGCCACCTGTTCCGGGGCGGCACCTATGCCTGTCTGCTTGGGCCGTCGGGCTGCGGCAAGACCTCGACGCTTCGGATGATCGCCGGGCACGAGGCGGCGAGCGACGGCGCCATCGTCCTCGGCGGCAAGGATATCGCCGCGCTGCCGCCGGCGCGCCGGGGAACGGCGATGATGTTCCAGTCCTATGCCCTCTTTCCGCATCTCTCGGTCAGGGACAACGTCGCCTTCAGCCTGAAGATGAAGGGCGTCGAGCGCGCCGAACGCCATGCCGGCGCGATGAAGATGCTGGAGCTGGTCGGCATGTCGCACCTGGCCGACCGGCTGCCCGCGCAGCTTTCGGGCGGCCAGCAGCAGCGCGCCGCGCTCGCCCGGGCGCTGATTACCCGGCCGCAGGTCCTGCTCCTCGACGAACCGCTCTCGGCGCTCGACCCGTTCCTGCGCGGCAGGGTGCGCGCCGAGCTGAAGAAGCTCCAGCGCGAGCTCGGGATCACCTTCATCCACGTCACCCACGGCCAGGATGAGGCGATGGCGCTTGCCGACGAGATCGTGGTGATGAGGGACGCCATGATCGAGCAGGCCGGCCCCCCGCGCGAGGTCTTCAACGCGCCGTCGAGCGAGTTCGTCGCGCGGTTCATCGGCGGCCACAACGTCATCGCCCTCCCGTCCGGCCGGATCACGGTGCGGAGCGACGCCATCCGCCTGACCCGCGCCGGCGGCAGCGAGGCCGTCGTCACCGCGGTCGAGTACCAGGGCACCCACGTCTCGCTCACGGCCACGATCGCCGGCCCGCAGGAGGTCGTGGCGATGATCCCCGAAGCGGATTTCTATGCCGATCCGAAGAACCCCGGCGACGCGGTGCGCCTCGCCTGGGACGAAGCCCGGGCACACCGGCTCGCATCCTGAAACACCCGATCCCGCAGAGAGGAACGCCAAGATGAGCAAGACGCGCTACACCCGCCGAACGATCCTGAAGGGCAGCGCGGCCGCCGCGGCTGCCAGCGCGTTTCCGGCGCCGATGATCTGGGCGCAGGAGATCAAGGACGTCACCCTGCGCCAGGTCGGCACCGGCGTGTCGGCCTTCAACGAGGTCGCCGCGAAGGTGAAGGAGGACCTCGGCTTCACGCTCGAGATGACCGCGCTCGACAGCGACGCGGTGACCCAGCGCGCCGCCACCCAGCCCGACAGCTATGACATCGCCGACATCGAGTACTGGATCTGCAAGAAGGTCTGGCCGACCGGCAACCTGCAGGCGATGGATACCTCGAAGATCGCCAACTACAACAAGATCGTCGGCATCTTCCGCGACGGCAAGCTGACGCCCGAAAGCGTCATCGCCCAGGGCACCGCGCCGCACAGCGTCGGCTTCGTCGACGGCCCGGGCGGCACCAGCTTCGTCGCCGAGGAATCCGGCTGGATGACGCTGATCCCGACGATCTACAACGCCGACACGCTCGGCATCCGCCCCGACCTGATCCCCCGGCCGATCGAGACCTGGGCCGAGCTTCTGAACCCCGAATTCAGGGGCAAGGCCTCGATCCTCGACATCTCGTCGATCGGAATCATGGACATGGCCATGGTCTGCGAGGCGATGGGCGAGATCACCTACGGCGACAAGGGGAACATGACCACCGAGGAGATCGACAAGACGATCGGCATCTTCACCGAAGCCAAGCAGGCCGGCCAGTTCCGCGCGTTCTGGAAGACCTTCGACGAGAGCGTGAACCTGATGGCCTCGGGCGAGGTGGTGATCCAGTCTATGTGGTCGCCGGCCATCACCGCGGTGCGCGCCCAGGGCATCCCGTGCATCTACCAGCCGCTGAAGGAAGGCTATCGCAGCTGGGGCGGCGGCATCGGCCTGTCGGCCGGCCTTTCGGGCATCGCGCTCGACGCGGCCTACGAATACATCAACTGGTACCTGTCCGGCTGGGTCGGCGGCTTCCTGATGCGGCAGGGCTATTATTCCGCGGTGCCCGAGACCTCGAAGCTCTTCATGTCGGAGAGCGAGTGGGGCTACTGGTTCGAAGGCAAGCCCGCCGCCGAGGACATCGTGAGCCCGCAGGGCCAAACGATCGAGACCGCGGGCGCCGTGCGCGACGGCGGCTCGTTCTACGACCGGATGGGCCGCGTCGCCTGCTGGAACGCGGTGATGGACGAAAACCAGTACATGACCCGCAAGTGGAACGAGTTCATCGCGGCGTGACCGCGGCGGCCGGCCGGATATCGCAGCGGGCCGTACCGCGCCCCTGCGCCCGGCGGCCCGGATCATCCCGGGGCAGGGCGGGGGCGCGCCGCCCCCGGCCCCTCTCTCCACCGCAGCGGAAGGCAGGACGATGCAGCGCCTCCTGAGGCATCGAGGCCTTTCCAGCTGGCTTCTCGCCCTGCCGCTGGCCGTGATCCTCGGGGTGTTCCTCGTGCTGCCGATCGCGATGATCGTCGCGGTCAGCTTCTGGTCGTCGGACGAGTTCACCTTCTTCCCCGACTTCCAGTTCGGCAACTATGCGTACCTGTTCGGCTCGGCCGTGGCCTGGCAGGTGTTCGGCCTGACATTCCGCATCACGGCGATCGTCTGGGCCTGC
The DNA here is from genome assembly GCA_964645155.1 of uncultured Rhodobacterales bacterium. Taxonomy (GTDB): domain Bacteria; phylum Pseudomonadota; class Alphaproteobacteria; order Rhodobacterales; family Rhodobacteraceae; genus CAZYBG01. The sequence continues at coordinate 19,551 of CAZYBG010000013.1, forward strand.
ACGCTGATCCTCGGCTTTGCGGTCGCCTACTTCCTCGCCTTCCACGTGCGGACGCTGAAATGGCAGATCGTGCTCTTCCTGCTCGCCACGATCCCGTTCTGGACCTCGAACATCATCCGCATGATCTCGTGGATTCCGCTGCTGGGTCGGAACGGCCTCGTCAACCAGGCGTTGCAGGGCACGGGCCTGACCTCGGAGGTGCAGGAATGGCTGCTCTACTCGCAGTTCTCGGTGATCCTCGCCTTCGTGCATCTCTACACGCTGTTCATGGTGGTGCCGATCTTCAACACGATGATGCGCATCGACCGCTCGCTGATCGAGGCGGCGCGCGACGGCGGCGCCAGCGGCGCGCAGATCCTGTGGAACGTGATCATCCCGCTGTCGAAGCCCGGCATGATGATCGGCTCGATCTTCGTGGTGGCGCTGGTGATGAGCGACTTCGTCACCGTGCGTTTCATGTCCGGCTCGCAGATCGCCAATGTCGGGCGGCTGATCTCGAACGATATCGGCCTGCTGCAATACCCATCGGCCGCGGCCACGTCGGTCGTGCTGCTGGTGACGGTGCTCATCACCATCGGGCTGATGCTGCGCTTTGTCGATATCCGAAAGGAGCTCTAGGATGGAACGCCGCCCGGCCTCGTTCTACGTGCTGGCCTTGGTCTTCGTGCTGTTTCTGGTGTTTCTCTACTGCCCGACCGTCACCATCGCCATCCTGAGCTTCCAGGGGCCGGGCGGCGGACTGACCTTCCCGATGCGCGGGGTGTCGCTGCACTGGTTCGAGCGGCTCTTCGAACAGCAGGCGATCGGCGACATCTGGGGATCGTTCCGCCGCTCGCTCGCGCTCGGGACGATGGTGATGACGGTCACCGTGGTCGTCTCGGTAATGGCCGGGCTCGCCTTCCGCCGGCGCTTCGCGGGCGCGACCGTCCTGTTCTACCTGATCATCGGCAGCCTCGTGATCCCGTCGATCCTGATCTCGCTCGGCATCGGCCTGATCTTCGACCGCTCCGGCCTCGGGCTGCACTGGTCCACCTCGGCGTTCGGGGCGCATCTGACCTGGACGCTGCCGTTCGGCATCCTGATCATGTTCGCCGTCTTCAACCGGTTCGACCCGGCCTACGAGGAGGCCGCGCGCGACCAGGGCGCGAGTACCTGGCAGGTCTTCGCCCATGTCGTCCTGCCGCTGATCGCGCCGGCCCTGATCGGCGTCGCCCTGTTCGGCTTCACGCTCAGCTACGACGAGATCGCGCGGTCGATCCTGGCCGCGGGCAGCCGCAACACGTTGCCGCTCGAGATCTGGGGGATGACGACGAACGTCACCTCGCCCGTGCTCTACGCGCTCGGCACGCTTACGACGCTGTTCTCGCTGAGCCTCGTGGCGCTGGTGCTCGTGGTGGTGACGGTGATCCAGCGGCGGCGGGCGCGGCACGGATCGGACGCCGGCAGGGGTGTCTGATGCGCCTTGCGGTCATCAACCCGAACTCGACCGAAGCGATGACGCGGAAAGCCGTGGCCGCGGCCATGGCGGTTCTTCCCCACGCCCGGGTCGAGGGCCTGACCTGTCCCGGCTCGCCGCCGGCGATCGAGGGGGCCGAGGACGGGGCTGTCGCCGTGCCCGGCGTGCTGGCGGCGGTGCGCGGCCTTGTGGCCAGGGCCGCGACCGATGCCGCGATTATCGCCTGTTTCGACGATACCGGGCTGGCCGAGGCGCGCCGGCTGGCGCCCTTCCCGGTCATCGGCATCGGCGCCGCGGCCGCCCATGCCGCGGCGCTTCTCGGCGACCGCTTCAGCGTCGTCACCACGCTCGCCGTGTCGGTCCCGGTGATCGAGGGCAACCTCGCCGCCTCGGGCCTCTCGGCCGTCTGCGCAGGGGTACGGGCGGCGGGTGTTCCGGTGCTCGACTTCGAGCGCCAACCCGCCAGCGCCGCCGCGCGCCTTTCCGACGCGATCGCGGGAATCCTGGCCGAGGACGCCCCCGACGCCATCGTGCTGGGCTGCGCCGGCATGGCCGATCTTGCCGCGCAGCTCGAACGCCGGCACGGGCTGCCGGTGATCGACGGTATCGCCGCCGCCGCCGTCCTGGCCGAGGCGCTGGTCCGCCTGCGGCGGATCGCTTCCGCCTCCCTCCCGGTCCCATGAGGTCGCCATGCCCCGCCCGCTGATCGTCGCCGCAGCCCAGATGGGCCCCATCGCCCGGGCCGAAACCCGCGCCTCCTGCATGGCGCGCCTGATCGCGATGCTGCGCGAGGCGCACGGGCGCGGCGCGCAGTTGGTGGTCTTTCCCGAACTCGCACTTGGCTCGTTCTTCCCTCGCTGGGTGATCGAGGACGAGGCCGAGCTCGACGCCTGGTACGAGACCGAGATGCCGGGCCCCGACACCCGCCCGCTGTTCGAGGAGGCCGCGCGGCTCGGCGTCGGCTTCTACCTTGGTTATGCTGAACTGGTGACGGACCCGGTAAAGCGTCGCTTCAACACCTCGATCCTCGTCGATGCCACCGGCAGGATCGTCGGCAAGTATCGCAAGGTCCACCTTCCCGGCACCGCCGAGCCACTGCCCGGCCGCGACGTGCATCACCTTGAAAAGCGCTACTTCGAGCCGGGCGACCTCGGCTTTCCGGTATTCCGCGCCTTCTGCGGCATCATGGGCATGGCGATCTGCAACGATCGCCGCTGGCCCGAGACCTACCGCGTGATGGGGCTGCAGGGCGTAGAGATGGTAATGCTGGGCTACAACACGCCCTTCGGCCACCTCGCCCGCCAACCGGTGGACAGCCTGACGCTGTTCCACAACCACCTGTCGATGCAGGCAGGTGCCTACCAGAACGCGACCTGGGTCGTCGGCACCGCGAAGTGCGGCCGGGAAGAGGGCAGCGACATGGGCGGGCAGTCGGTCATTGTCGCGCCCTCGGGCGAGATCGTGGCGATGTCCTGCAGCGTCGAGGACGAGGTGATCGCCGCGCGCTGCGACCTCGACATGGGGCGCATCTACCGGGAGACGATCTTCGACTTCGCCGCGCACCGCCGGCCCGAACACTACCGCCTGATCACCGAGCGCACCGGCGCCGTCATCGAGGTCTGACCCCATGCGCACAGTCATCCGCGGCGGCACCGTCGTGACGCACGATCTGACCTACCCCGCCGACATCGCCATCGAGGGCGGGCGGATCGTCGGGATCGGGCCGGACCTGACGGGCGACACCACGTTCGACGCCACCGGCGCATATGTCATCCCCGGCGGCATCGACCCGCACACGCATCTGGAAATGCCCTTCATGGGCACGACCACTGCCGAGACCTGGGCGTCGGGCACCTTCGCCGCAGCGTCGGGCGGCACGACGATGGTGGTCGATCACGTCATCTCGGGCGCCGACGACCTGCTCGGGCCGCTCGCGCTCTGGGAGGAGCGCGCTGCGCGTCAGGCCAGCATCGACTACGGCTTCCACATGTCGGTGACCGGCTGGTCTCGGAAGGTCTGGACCGAGATGGCCGCCTGCGTCGACCGCGGCGTCAACAGCTTCAAGCACTTCATGGCCTACAAGGGCGCCCTGATGGTGAACGACGACGAGATGTTCGCCTCCTTCACCCGCTGCCGCGACCTCGGCGCGGTCCCGCTGGTCCACGCCGAGAACGGCGATGTGGTGGCCGCCCTCCAGCAGAAGCTGCTGGCCGAAGGCAATCGTGGTCCCGAGGCGCACGCCTATTCCCGCCCGCCCTCGGTCGAGGGCGAGGCGACGAACCGCGCCATCGCCATCGCCGATGCGGTGGGCGTGCCGGTCTACATCGTGCATGTCTCGTCCGAAGAGGCGCACGAGGCGATCCGGCGCGGCAGGATGAAGGGCGTGCGGGTCTGGGGCGAGCCGCTGGTGCAGCACCTCCTGCTCGACGACGGCGAATATGCCCACCCCGACTGGGACCATGCCGCGCAGCGCGTAATGTCGCCGCCGTTCCGCGACCGCCGCCACCAGGACAGCCTTTGGGGCGGCCTCGCCGCGGGCACGCTGTCGGTGGTGGCGACCGACCACTGCGCCTTCACGACGGCGCAGAAGCGGATCGGCCGCGGCGACTTCACGAAGATCCCGAACGGCACCGGCGGGCTTGAGGACCGCCTGTCGCTGCTGTGGACCCACGGCGTGATCCCCGGCCGGATCACGATGAACGAGTTCGTCGCGCTAACCTCGGCCAACATCGCGCAGATCCTCAACATCTACCCCCGCAAGGGCGCGATCCTGCCTGGCGCCGACGCCGACCTGGTGATCTGGGACGCCGCCGCCACCAAGGTGATCAGCGCCGGAACGCAGAAGTCCGCGATCGACTACAACGTGTTCGAGGGCTTCGCGGTGACCGGCCTGCCGCGCACGACCCTGTCGCGCGGCACGGTCGTCTGGGGCGAGGGCGCGCGGGCGCCGCAGCCCGGCCGCGGCCTGCACATCCGCCGCCCGCCCGGATCGGCGGTGTCCCGCGCCCACAGCCAGTGGCGCGAGCTGATCGCGCCGCGCCCCGTCATCCGCGACGAAGCCCGCATGCCCATTGGCGTCTGAGCAGGGAGAGAGAGAGACATGCCAAAGACCATCTACTGTGCCTTCGGCACCGACATCGACAGCGTCGCCGGCTGGATCGGCAGCTATGGCGGCGGCGACAGCCCGTCGGACATCCAGCGCGGCATCTTTGCGACCGAGGTCGGCGTGCCGCGCCTTCTGCGGCTGTTCCAGCGCTATGGCCTGAAGACCAGCTTCTTCATTCCCGGCCACTCCATCGAGACCTTCCCGAAGGAGATGGAGATGATCGTCGAGGCCGGGCACGAGATCGGCGCGCATGGCTACCTGCACGAGAACCCGGTCGCGATGACGCCGGGCCAGGAGGAGGACGTGCTCGCGAAGTCGGTTGAGCTGATCCAGGCGCTGACCGGCGCGAAGCCCCGCGGCTATGTTGCGCCCTGGTGGGAGATGTCGCAGAACACCGCCGCGCTCCTCCTCAAGTACGGTTTCCGCTACGATCACAGCCAGGGCTACCGCGACTTCCAGCCGTTCTACGCGCGGGTCGGCGACAGCTGGAATACGATCGACTATTCGCAGCAGGCGAAGGACTGGATGCATCCCCTGAAGCACGGCCACGAGATCGACCTCGTGGACATCGCGGCGAACTGGTATGTCGACGACCTGCCGCCGATGATGTTCATGAAGGCCGCACCGAACAGCCACGGCTTTGTCAACCCGCGCGATATCGAGCAGATGTGGCGCGACCAGTTCGACTGGGTGTACCGCGAGATGGACTACGCCGTCTTCGCCTTCACGATCCATCCCGATGTCGCGGGGCGGCCGCAGGTGCTGCTGATGCTCGAGCGTCTGATCGAGCATATCAGCCGGCACCCGGGCGTCTCGTGGCTGCCCTTCGAGGACATCGCGGAGGACTTCCGCCGCCGCTACCCGTTTGGCGGCAAGGACCGGCCGCAGGTCATCTAGGCGATGTGCAGCGCCTGCGGATACCCGGCCCGCCCGGGCCACTGGACCGACGCGGGCCTCGCCTCGCCGGCCGACCGCCGCCGCGCCGCCCATGCGCGCGCCGCGCTTCTGACTCGCGCGCTGCGTCCGCTGGGTGTCAGGGCCCACGCCGGTCCGGCGGGGTTGGTCCTGGCGCATGTCACCGGGGCCGGGGCGGTGGTGGCCGATCCGGCCGATCTGTGGCCGGCGGTCGCGCGCCTTGCCGGGCGGCCGTTCGACCCCCTCGCCGATGGCTGACCGCCGGCTGCCGCTGACCTTTCTGGGCGGCTGGCTGGGCGCGGGCAAGACGACCTGGCTGCGCCATCGCCTGCACGAGGGACTCCGCGCCCTGGTTCTGGTCAACGAGGCTGCGGGCGTGCCGGTGGACGACGCGCTCCTCGTGCCTGCGCCGGTCCTGCTGCCGCCCGGCTGTGCCTGCTGCGACGGGCGCGCCGGCCTGATCGACACGCTCCGCGCGCTGGCCGACCGCCGCAGCCGGGGCGAGGTGCTGCCGCCCCTGATCCTCGAGACCTCGGGCCTCGCCGATCCCGCCGCCATCCTCGCCGCCATCGAGGCCGATCCGGTCGCCGTGCGGCATGTGCGCGTGACCGCGGCGGTCGTTCTGGTCGATGCCCTGCACGGCGCCGCTGAACTCGCCGCGGGGGCGCTGGTCGTCCGGCAGATCCGTGCCGCCTCGCGCCTGGTCCTGACGAAGACCGATGCCGCGGCGCCCGAGGCGACCCGGCGCCTCGCCGCGACGCTGGCGGCCCTCAATCCGGCCGCCGGTATCGAGGCCGCCGTCGCAGGCGTGCCGGTTCCGCTTCCCGACTGGCGCGGGGCGGCGGCGCTGCCGGTGGCCGGCGCCCCGCGCCCGATCGCCGCCGTGACGCTGCCGGTTCCGCCGGGGGCCGACTGGGCGGCGCTGTCGCTCTGGCTGTCGGCGCTGATCCACATGCATGGCGACCGCCTGGTGCGGATCAAGGGCGTCCTGCGCAGCCCTGCGGGGCGGCTGCTGATCCAGACGGTGCGGCGGCAGGTCCAGCCGCCCGAGGTGATGCCCGAGGGCCAGGGCCTCGACGACATGCTGGCGGTAATCGGCGAAGGCGCCGAGGCGGGCGCGCTGTCGCGCTCGCTCGCCCGGTTCCTGGGCTGACCGCCCGCCTGGCGGACAAGCCCGTTGCAGAGCCTCGGCGGCCGGCTGCAGGCAGGACCGCGGGTCCCGACCCCGGCCCCCGGGGTCGGGAAAGGAGACCGTCGGGTCTGGTCACCGAGCGGGGTCCGGCGTGCGCGGGTGCAGGCTCAGCCCCAGTTGCGGTCGTGTTCGGCGTGGGTGCGCAAGTAAGCCCCGGGCGCGAAATGGGTGTCGTAGAACCCGGTGTCGAGCCGGTGCGCCTGCAGATAGGTCTTCAGGAACACGGGCGGCACCGTTGCCGGGAACCGGCCGAAGGTCTGGAAGACATAGTCGGCCATGATCGTGGCGATCTCGACCGCCTCGGCGTCGATCCCGGCCCCGGCCGCGCGCACGGCGGCGTTCTCTCGGTAGGGTCCGTCCTGCGCGGGGTTGAAGGGACCGCCCGTGCCGAACTTGCGGGCCACGACCGCCTCGACCGCCGCGCGCATGTCGGCGTGATGCGGTGGTACATGCGCCTCGAACACCCCCGGCAGGCCGGTGATGTGCGGCAGCGGGTTGCCCTGCAGCATCTGGAAGTTGAAGCCGAGCCCCGGCACCGCCGGATCGCCGCTTGCGCCCAGCACGACGAAGGGGTTGATCCCGGTATACATCCAGCCACCCAGCCCCAGCCCCTGCAGCATCAGGGCACCGGCATAGCAGGCGGTGCCCATCTCGACCGACACGTCCGTGAGCGCGATCTGCTCGAGGAAGGTCATCGGATAGGCGACCTCCATGTTCAGCCGGTGGCCGAACCGTTCCAGCCCGGGGATCTGGTTGCCGTTCACGTCGTCGTAGATGCCAGTGCCGTTCTGCACGAGGTAAAGCAGGAGAAGGATCACATGCTGCGCCAGGTCGGCGACCGGCCAGACCAGGGTCGAGCCCGGCACATTGGCGCACCAGGTGTTGTGCCCCTCCATGTAGGGCATCGCGGCGGGGATGTTCAGCCGCCCGTCGGCGAGCTTGACGATCCGTGCACGGTGGGCTTCGACCCAGGCGTGCAGGTCGCGGTCGCCCGGCTGCGGCGCCGGGGTCATGTCGCGGGTCGGCAGGAAATAGACTCCGTTGTCGTCGGTATAGAAGAACTCGGTCGTGTTGAACCCGGCCGAGGACGGGAAGCTGCGCCCGCCCGCCGCAGTGGTGTAGTTCGGCAATTTACCGGCATAGTCCGGATGGTGCGCGAAGAGGTTCGCCCAGCCGGTGTTGCCGGCAATGGTGGCGATCAGCAGCATCTGCTCGACCGGATCGAGCGGCGCGAGCGCCTCCTTCGAGGTGTAGGCCAGCGGCCCGTCGGGAATGCTGGCCCCCTTGGCGAAGCGGCGCGAGCGGCGGCCGTGGATCGCCTCGATCAGCGGGAAGGTCGCGGCCCGGACAAGGCCGCGCGGCAGGGGAGAATAGGCGTCGAGCATGATTTTTCCTTTGGTTCTGATTGTTTCGCCGCGGGCAAGCCCGAGGCCGGCAAGAAGCGCGCCGGCCCCGACGAGCGTCGTCCCGAGGATCCTGCGTCGGGTTCGGTCAAGCATTGGTGGAGTCCTTTACAGGGGGTGCGCGGCCGCTGGCGCTGGCCGATGGATCGGTGCTCAGCGGAGGAACTGCCTGTCGATCTGATCGCGCCGCAGCCCGATGTCCTTCAGCTGGGCATCATCCAGCCGGTGCAGGAGCCTCGCCGTCTGGCAGGCCTTGCGCCGCGTGTTCCAGCGGCGCAGCCACTGACCCAGTGCAAGAACCGGTGACTGCACCGTGCTGTCCGGCGAGGTGAGCGAAATCGATCTGGTCATGGGAAGCCTCTGGCAACGCAGCGGTCACGTCGACCGCGGCGCCTAACTGTCACGGATCGCCCGCCCGGCGTGAGGCGCGGACTCGACACAAACGGTCCGAATGTGCCATCTTGAGGAATGACGACGCCCTATGCGCCGAAGAAGGTTTCGGTCTGCCTCGTTGCCGTGCCCGAGGTTGCAACGGGCGTGCTGAATGGCCTCTACGAGGTCCTGTCCTACGTTGGCGGCGGATGGGAAGCCTTGACCGGGTGGCCCCCGGGACCCCGCCGCTTCCTGCCGCGGGTCGTTGCTGCATCGCGCGAGCCGTTCCGGAACGTGATCGGGTTGTCGATCGTGCCAGACCTGACCTTCGATGAGGCAAAGCGGGCCGATATCGTGATCGTCGCCGATCTCGCGATCGACCGGGATGAGGAAACCCGGGGCCGATGGCCTGCCGAGGCGGCATGGTTGCGCCGCCAGCACGCACAAGGTGCGCTGGTCTGCTCGGTCTGCACCGGCTCGTTGATGCTGGCCGAGGCCGGCTTGCTGGACGGGGAGGAGGCGACCTGCCATTGGGCGGCGACCGACCAGATGCGCAGCCGCTATCCTGCCGTGATGCTGCGGCCCGAGCGCGTGCTAGTGTCGTCGGGCAGTGAACATCGCATCGTCACCTCGGGCGCCAATGCGTCCTGGACCGACCTTGTCCTCTACCTTGTCGCCCGTTTCTGCGGCGAGGAGGAGGCGCGGCGCACCGCGAAACTGTTCCTCTTCGGCGACAGGTCCGGCGGGCAGTTGCCCTTCACCGCCCGCGTGCGCCCCCGCCAGCACGACGACGCCGCCATCGCCGCAGCTCAGGAATGGATCGCCGACAACTACGCAATGCCAAACCCTGTCGCCGGCATGACCGAGATCTCGGGGCTTGCCGTGCGCACCTTCAAGCGTCGGTTCGAGACTGCGACGGGATACGCACCGCTGGATTACGTGCTGTCTCTCCGGATGGAAGAAGCCAAGCAGATGCTGGAGACATCGGAGGCTCCACTTGACGTTGTCGCGGCAGAGGTCGGCTATACCGAACCCGCCGCCTTCCGGCGGGTCTTCCGGCGGGCGACCGGGATCTCGCCACTGCAGTACCGGCAACGGTTCCAGAAGGTCGTGGCGCTGGTCGGACAGGCCGTGCACCAGCCTGTCCGCCGTCAGCGCCAAGGAACGGGCCGGGTTGATTGAGCAACGGCGGATCGCTGGCTCATCTGACCCACCAAGGCGTAAGACGAGACGGACATCCCGACCGGCCGGGCCCTCCGACCGGATCGTCGTGAAGCACATCCGGCGTCGGATGCGGAAACGGCGTTCGGCTCCTGAGAAGATCCGCATCGTGCTGGTGGGCGCGCGCGGTATCTTCAGCCGGGCCCGAGCGAGAGTTCTCCGTGTGGCGGCCTCGACGGCCGGCGGCACCCCGGATGAATGACGACCCTGCCAGAGGGTGACCCGTGTTCTGCGTGGCGGTGAACGCCCGCGACCGGATCGACCGACACGGCGCTAGCGTGGTTCAACCCTGAGCGCGTGGACCATCGGCCGCTTCCGAAGCGTGTCAAGGCTTTCAAGAAGCGCCTCTCGCGGCAGATCGCGACCGATGATGACGACGCGGCTCTTGCGGTCCCCGCCGGTCCAGCGCGCCAGCCGCACGGGCGGGTCGATGATGTGCTGCACCCCGTGGATCACGAAGGGCGTGTCGAAGCCATCTGCCCAGATCACCGCCTTCAGGCGCAGGATATCGGGGCCGCGGGCCGCGATCAGGGCTTCCATCCAGATGTCGAGCATCATCGGGTGGATCGGGTCGTCGAAGACCATGGAGACCGAGGAGATGCGGTCGTCGTGATGCGCCGCCGGGGCGAGTGCTGTCCTGAGCCCGCCCCCCGGCGCTGGCGACAGCCCGAAGAGGCCATGCGTCGCGCCGGTCGCCGAAGGCAGGGCGACGGGATTGGCCAGCGGGGGCAAGGGCAGGGAGGACCCGGCGTAGGCGGGCGCGTTGACCCAGGCGGCGGCGTCGGGCAGGGCCCCGCCCATCTCGGGCGTGCCGTGTCCGAAAAGGCTCGCCAGCGGAACAGCCCCGCGTTCGGCCGTGACGATCACTGCCCCCGGGGCCAGTGCCGCCAGCCGGGTGCGGAACCGGGCCGCCTGGGGCGGGGTCACGAGGTCGGTCTTCGTCAGCACCAGCACGTCGGCCATCGCCACCTGCTGCACGCTCTCGAACCCCCGGTCCAGCGTTGCGGGGCCAAGGGCGGCATCGCAGACCGTGACCACCCCGTCCATCCGCAACGCGGCCCCAAGGCCCGGTGTCACGATCAGGGTGTGCAGGATCGGTGCAGGGTCGGCGAGGCCCGTCGTCTCGATCACGATGCGGTCGAAGGCCAGTTCTCCCGAGTTCCGCTTCGCGACCAGCCGCTCCAGCGCCTGCACCAGATCGCCGCGCACGGTACAGCACATGCAGCCCGAGGACAGGAGCACCGTCTCCTCGGTCGTCTCGACGATCAGGTCGTGGTCGAGGCCCGCATCGCCGAATTCGTTGACGACCATGGCAATGCGCCCCGCCGAGGCATCGCGCAGAAGCGCGTTCACCAGGGTGGTCTTTCCGGCGCCGAGGTAGCCGGTGATCAGGGTCAGCGGAATGCGTTGCGTCATAGGGCTTGCGTAATGTTATACTATAACTTATATCGCGCAATGACCGCCATAAGGCAACCCCGGATGATCGAACCTGTCGCCCCTGCAGCACTGTCCGGGCCTGGACACGGCCCGCCTGCGCCGGTTGTGCGCCCGCCGGATCCCGCCGCGATGCCGGGCGGGTTTCCTGACCCTGAAGTGCCGTGACCGCGCGATGGCCGCGACCCTGACCCCCAACCAGGCCGAAGTGCTTGGCCTCCTGCGGGTGGCCAATGCGCCGATGACCGCCTATCAGATCCTGGCGCGGATGCAGGGCAACCGCGGGCTCGTGGCCCCGCCCACGGTCTACCGGGCGCTGAAGGCGCTGGAGGACGCCGGACTGATCCGCCGGATCGAGACCCTGCGCGCGTGGGCCCTCGTCGCGACGGTCAGCCCGGGCGTCGTGGCGATCTGCGACGATTGCGGCACGGTCCGCGCGGTCGCGGCCCCCGAGGTTCTTGAAAGCCTGCATCGCAGCCTGGCCGCCGAGGGCTTTGCCGAGGAGCGCCAGACGATCGAGGTGCATGGCCGCTGCGGCGACTGCACGGGAGCGCGGGCATGATCCGCGACCTGCTCTTGTCGGGCGCGGGATCGCGTCTGGGGCTGGCCCTCGTGCTGTCAGGCCTTCTGTGGGGCGGCCTCTGGCTGGTGGCGGGCTGAGCCGTGGCGCTGATCCTGCATGATCTCACCCTCGGCTATGACCGTCACCCGGCGGTGCATCACCTTGATCTGGACCTGCGCCCCGGCAGCCTTACCGCCATTGTCGGGCCGAACGGGGCCGGGAAGTCCACGCTGCTGAAAGGCCTGATCGGCGAGCTTGCACCCCTGGAGGGGCGGATCGACCGCCGGCCCGCCCGGATCGCCTATCTGCCGCAACTCAGCGAAGTGGACCGCAGCTTTCCGCTGTCGGTCCTGGCCTTCGTAGCCATGGGCCTCTGGCACCGGACGGGCGCCTTCGGCGGGCTTGGCAAGGCCGAGGTCGCCCGTGTGGCCGAGGCCTTGGCCGCCGTGGGGCTGACCGGGTTCGACCGCCGCCCGATCTTGGCCCTGTCGGGCGGGCAGGTGCAGCGGGTGATGTTCGCGCGGCTTCTCCTGCAGGACGCGGGCCTCATCCTGCTGGACGAGCCGTTCACCGCTATCGACACCCGCACCGCCGGTGAGCTTCTGCAGATCGTGAAGCGCTGGCATGGCGAGGGGCGGACCGTGATTGCCGCCCTCCATGACATCGAGACGGTCCGCCAGCATTTCCCTCAGACGCTCCTGCTGGCGCGGGAGAAGGTGGCGCATGGGGCGACGGCGCAGGTCCTGACCGCCGCGAACCTGTTCCGCGCGCGGCAGATGTGCGAGGCCTTCGACGACCATGCCCCGGTCTGCGAGCGGGGCACCGCATGAGCTGGCTCATCGACCCCTTCGCCGATTTTGCCTTCATGCAGCGCGCCCTTCTGGGCTGCCTCGCGATCTCGCTGGGCGCGACCCCGGTGGGCGTGTTCCTGATGCTGCGGAGGATGAGCCTGACCGGTGACGCCATGGCGCATGCGATCCTGCCAGGTGCTGCGGTGGGGTTCCTCGTCTCGGGCCTGAGCCTCGGGGCGATGACCATCGGGGGCATAGCGGCGGGCCTGCTGGTCGCCGTGCTGACCGGGGCGGTCGCCCGCGTCACGGCCCTGCGCGAGGATGCCTCGCTGGCCGCCTTCTACCTGATCTCGCTGGCGCTCGGTGTGCTGCTGGTGTCGCTCAAAGGGTCGAACGTCGACCTGATGCACGTGCTGTTCGGCACCGTGCTGGCACTGAACGACAACGCGCTGATCCTCCTCTGTGCCATCACCACCATCACGCTCCTTGCCCTCGCCCTGATCTTCCGGCCGCTGGTTCTGGAATGCGCCGACCCGCGGTTCCTGCGCTCGGTCAGCCGGTGGAGCGGGCCGGTGCATTTCATCTTCCTCGCCCTCGTCGTGGTGAACCTGGTCGCGGGCTTTCAGGCGCTGGGCACGCTGATGGCAGTGGGGATCATGATCCTGCCCGCCGCCGCCGCGCGGTTCTGGGCGGACAGTATCGGCGGCATGCTGCTGGCGGCGGCGGTCACCGCCGTTGTCGCCTCGGTGGCGGGGCTGCTGGCAAGCTATTACGCAGGCCTCCCATCCGGCCCCGCGATCATCCTGTCGGCCGGGATCCTCTACCTTCTGTCCCTCATCTTCGGCCCGGTCGGCAGCCTCGCGGCCCGCTACTGGCCACGCCCTCACCTCTCCTCCTGAAAGGACATCGCATGGTCACCCGTCGCCTCCTCCTCGCCACTGCCGCCGCTCTGGCCCTGGCAAGCCCTGCCTCTGCGCAGGACAAGCTGAAGGTCGTCGCCAGCTTCTCGATCCTCGGCGACATCGTTTCCGAAGTGGGCGGCGACCGGGTCGAGGTGAGCACCCTCGTCGGCCCCGACGGCGACGCGCATGTCTTCCAGCCCGCGCCCGCCGATGCCGAAGCGATGGCGCAAGCTGATGTCATCGTCGCCAACGGGCTGGGGTTCGAGGGCTGGATGGACCGGCTGGTCGAGGCCTCCGGGACAAAGGCCGCCGTCGTCACCGCCTCGAACGGGGTGACACCGATCGCTTTTAGCGAAGACGGGCAGGACGATCACGCCGACGAGGCCGGGCACGAGGGCCACGACCATGAAGGTCACGGGGACCACTCCGAACACGCCGAACACGCGGGGCACGAGGACCACGACCACGGCGCCTCTGACCCGCACGCCTGGCAAAGCGTGACCAATGTGGCGCTCTACGTCGGCACCATCGAACGCGGCCTCGCCGCGGCCGATCCCGAGGGCGCCGGAGCCTACAGGGCCAATGCCAACGCCTATATGGCCGAGCTTGACGCGCTGGACGCCGAGATCCGCGCCGCCGTCGCCAACCTGCCGGCGGATCGCCGCATCATCGTCACCTCGCACGACGCCTTCGGCTACTTCGCAGCCGCCTACGGCCTGACGTTTCTCGCGCCGCAGGGCCTGTCCACCGAGGCCGAAGCCTCGGCGCAGGACGTGGCCGCCCTGATCACCCAGATCCGCGACGAGGGCATCGGCGCCGTCTTTGTGGAAAACATCGCCGACCGCCGCCTGCTGGACCAGATCGCGTCCGAGACCGGGGCCGCAATCGGCGGCACGCTCTATTCCGACGCACTCTCCGGCCCCGAAGGCCCAGCCGCCACCTACCTCGCGATGATGCGCCACAACCTGTCGCAACTGACCGCCGCGCTGACGAACTGAAAGGAAACCCACCATGAACGCCCAGACCCCCGTCACCGTCCTCACCGGCTTTCTCGGCGCCGGCAAGACCACGCTTCTGAACCGCATCCTGACTGAACCGCATGGCAAGAAATACGCGGTCATCATCAACGAATTCGGCGAGACCGGGATCGACAACGAGCTTGTGATCGACGCCGACGAAGAGATCTTCGAGATGAACAACGGCTGCATCTGCTGCACCGTGCGCGGCGACCTGATCCGCATCCTGGGCGGCTTGATGAAGCGGCGCGATTTCGACGGCATCCTGATCGAGACGACGGGCATGGCCGACCCGGCCCCGGTGGCCCAGACCTTCTATGTCGATCAGGATGTGGCGGAAAGGACCCGGCTCGATGCCATCGTCACGGTGGTCGATGCGGTGAACCTTGCGACCCATCTGGACGAGGCGCACGAGGCGGCCGAGCAGATCGCCTTCGCCGACATCATCCTTCTGAACAAGATCGACCTTGTCGATGCGGCGCGCCTTCAGACCGCGCTGGCCCGGATCAGGACGATCAACCCCTATGCCAAGATCGTGCAGACGGAGAAATGCAGCGTGCCGCTGGATCAGGTGCTGGGGCTCGATGCCTTCTCGCTGGAACGGGTGCTGGAGATCGAACCGGATTTCCTCGACGAAAGCCACACGCACGAGCATGAGGAGGATATCACCTCGGTTTCCCTCGCCGCCGACAGCCCGCTCGATGAACAGGCGTTCCGGCAATGGTTCGGCATGCTCCTGCGCCAGCACGGGCAGGATATCCTGCGCTCGAAGGGCATCCTCGACTTCAAGGGGCAGGACGAGCGCTTCGTCGTCCAGGCCGTCCACATGCTGACCGACGGAGCCCCGCTCGGGCCCTGGCCCGCGGGCAAGCCGCGCAGTTCGAAGCTGGTCTTCATCGGCCGCGATCTCGACAAGCTGCGGCTGGCCGAGGGCTTCGCCGCCTGCAAGGCCGACTGATGCCGGTGCTGGAGCGGCACGATCCCCTGGCCGTCACCCGCATCGAACAGGGCGGCGAGCGGTTCGCCATCGAGGCCGTGCCCGTGGCGGTGACGGCGGTGGGCGACACCGCCTTCACCGCCTGGGGCGACGGGCGCATCCGCGCCTTCCGCCCCGGGGCGGAGCCGACCGTGCTGAGCGTCCACAGGGGCGCGATCCTGTCCATGGCTGCCGAGGCTTCGGGCACCATCCTCACGGGGGGCGACGATGGCCGGTTCTGCCGCGTCGCGGCCGGCGGCGTGACCGAGCTGGCCGACTTCCCGCGCAAATGGGTGGACCATGTGGCGGCGGGGGCGGGCGGGGTGATCGCCTGTTCGGTCGGGCGCGAGGTGCGCATCTTCGACGGCCCGCGCCGCGAGGTGGTACAGGTCCCCTCCACCGCCGGCGGCCTCGCCTTCGACCGCAGGGGCGGCAGGCTGGCGGTGGCGCATTACGGCGGCGTCACGATCTGGTCGCGCGAGAAACGCGGCTGGAAGCCCATGCGCCTGAAATGGGCCGGCAGCCATACCGGCGTGAGCTTCAGTCCCGACGACCGCTTCGTCATGACCCGGATGCAGGAGAATGCGCTGCATGGCTGGCGGCTCCGCGACAAGGCCGACCTCAGGATGTCGGGCTATCCGCAGAAGGTGAAGGGCTGGGTCTGGGCGGGGAAACTGCCGTGGCTCGCCACCACCGGCGCCGATCAGGCGATCCTCTGGCCGTTCGACGGCGCGCAGGGGCCGATGGGGCGCGGGCCGACGCAGGTTGCCTGGGGCGGGCACGGCTACGTGACCGCGATCTGCGCCCTGCCGGGGCACGAGGCCGTGCTGGCGGGCTATACCTCTGGCGCGGTAGTCTTCTCCGAGATCGACCAGATCGCCGAACCGCGCGCCGTCAAGCGCCCGACCGGGGCGGCGGTCGCGCTGCTGGCCGTCACACCCCTGACGGGATGGCTCCTGGCGGCGGATGAACAGGGCGGCGTCCTCTGGGCACCCCTGAGCTGAGGCTCGCACGGATGCAGGACGAAACGATTCCCTGGACATACGATAGGCAGCCCTTTCCCGTTGCGGCCACCCGGGCGGGCAGCGGCCCGAAGGCGCTGCTTCTGCCGGCACTCTCCTCGATCTCCACCCGCGCCGAACTGTCCGCGCTGCAGGCGATCCTGTCGGAGAGATTCGAGACGCTCGCGATCGACTGGCCGGGCTTCGGAACCGCGCCCAAGGCCAGGGCAGACTGGACACCTGCCGCGCTTGCAGATGCGCTGGGCGCCGTCCTTGCGCAGGAACACCCCGCGCTGATCGTCGCGGCGGGCCACGCGGCGGGGCTTGTGCTGCGCCATGTCGCGGCGGAACCGTCCGGCGCGCCCCGGCTTGTCCTGATCGCCCCGACATGGCGCGGCCCGCTGCCCACCATGATGGGGCGCCGCGCGCCTTGGCTGGGCCGCATCGTCCGCGCGGTGGACGCGGCCGTGATCGGGCCGGTGATCTACGGGTTGAACCTGAGCCGGCCGGTGATCGGCATGATGGCGCGGGGCCATGTCTATTCGGCGCCTGACTGGCTCAGCCCGGCACGGATGGCCGCCAAGGGCCGCGTCGCGCGGGCCAGGGGTGCACGCTTCGCCTCGATCCGCTTCGTGACGGGCGCCCTCGACCCCTTCACCGACGCCGACGCCTTCCGGTCCGCCGCCAGGGCGGTGCCGAAGGGCCGGCTGCAGCTGATCTGGGGCGCCGAGACCCCGCCGAAGTCGCGCGCCGAGATGGAGGCGCTGGCCGACGCGACAGGGGTGGACCCGACGATCCTGCCCCGTGGCAAGCTGGGACTGCACGAGGAATTCCCGGTCGAGGCCGCCGCCGCCATCCTCGCGCATCTTCCGGATGACAAGGATCTCTGATGCTCGGAGTGTTCAGTCGCCGCCCCCGTCCCAATGCCGAAGCGGTCGCCCGCCTGAAGGGCTGGGTCGCGGCGCTGATGTCCCTGGCCGAGGCCGATCATGTTGCCGTTGCGGAACTCGCATGCCACGAGCCCGGATGCCCTGATCTGGAAACAGTGGTCACCGTGACCCTGACCGACCGACGGCGCTTCGTCCTGCGCTTCCCTTCGCCGGTGGCCGGGGTGACCGAAGCACAGGTGCAGTCGCTTGGCCTTCAGGTGCCCGTGCGGTGACCGATGCCGGCGCGAAGGGACGGGGCCCGCCGAAAGAAGCGCCTGTCCTCGGCACTCCTGCACAAGTTGTGCGAGGGGCTTTCTCCTGTGGCTTCCACGGGATGGAAGGGGTGGCTGACCGACGATGCCGCCGGCCAACCGGTGAACGGCCCGCCTGTGGCGAAGCGCCCAAGCGCAGCGGCGCGCTGACGATCGACAGCGCCGGTTCCCGGGTTCGAGCGCGAGGGCGCCTGGCGGACCGGGCGCGCAGGTGGGCGCGCCAGCCCCGACCTCAGCCGGCGCCGGCGGTCGCCGCGTGGGCCAGCGTGATCGCGACGCCGGCCTCGGCGAGTGCCGCGGCAAGCGTGCCGGACGGGGCGGCCTCGGTGACCAGCGTGTCGATGCCGCCGAGCGGGCAGACGCGGACCAGCGCGCTGCGGCCGAACTTGGCGCCGTCGCACACCACCACGCGGTGCCGCCCGGTCTGCAGGACGGCGTGGGCGAGCGCGGCCTCGTCGGGCTCGTAGTCCATCACCCCGTCGGCCGCGATCGCGCCGGCCGATATCACCGCGTGGTCCACCCGGAACCGCAGCACCGCCTCGACCGCCTCGCTGCCGAGCACGGCGCCGGAATCGGCGTTGAAGCGGCCGCCGAGCAGGTGGACGCGGTTGCCGTTGCGCCCGGCCAAGGTGCGCGCGATGTCGGTGGAGTTCGTGACGATCTCGAGCCGCTCGTGCCGGGTGAGCGCGCGGGCGAGGAAACTCGTCGTCGTGCCGGTGTCCAGGCTCAGGCTCTCGCCGTTGCAAACCATCGCGGCCGCCGCCCGCGCGATGCGCTGCTTGGCTTCGGCATTCTCGCGCATCCGCCGCTGGAACGGCGCCTCGCCGGTGCTGCCGGCAAGGCCGACGGCGCCGTGCATCCGCACCACGGTTCCCCGCTCGGCCAGCGGGCGCAGGTCGCGGCGCACCGTCTCGGCCGACACGTCGAGCCGCCCGGCGAGGTCGGCGATCGTCACCGTGCCCTCGTGGCCGAGGATGTCCAGGATGCGGCCGTGCCGCTTCGACGGATGGGTCATCGAGTCCAGACCGAGAATCCACAGATACGGGCTGGAAAACCACAAATTTCCACATTTCGCAATTGACAGCTTGCCGCAACGCGCTGTTCACTGAAGCGGCACAAGCCCGGCGCCGCATCCGGGGCCGCGCCCGGCCAGCGTCACACCCGGAGACCCAGGGACCCAGCAGGGGGTGCACCGACATGAACCCGACACGGCTATCCGCAATCGCGCTGGCGCTTCTCGCCGGCACCTCCGCGCCGGCGCAGGATTCGACCGATCCGATCAAGCTGACGCTGCACGACTGGACCGGCCAGCTCATCACCACGCAGCTGATGGGCGAGGTACTGGAGGCGGCGGGCCACAGCGTCGAGTACGTGCAGGCCGACTACCTCGCCCAGTTCGCGGGCCTCGAGACCGGCGACCTGCATGTGGCGATGGAGATCTGGGAGACGACCGGCCGCGAGGCGATGGATGCCGCGGTGGCCTCCGGCAACGTGGTGACGGTCGGCCCGACCGGGATGCAGGCCAAGGAGGAATGGTGGTATCCGGCCTACATGACGCAGGCGTGCCCCGGCCTGCCGAACTGGGAGGCGCTGAAGGAGCCTGCCTGTGCCGAAGCCTTCGGCACCGCCGAGACGCTGCCCAAGGGCCGCTACCTCGGCGGGCCGGTGACCTGGGGCGGCTTCGACGAGGAGCGGGTCGAGGCGCTCGGCCTGCCGTTCGAGGTGATCCATGCCGGCACCGACGCGGCGCTGTTCGCCGAGCTGGAAAGCGCCGTGCAGCGGCAGGCGCCGATCCTGCTCTGGGTCTACGCGCCGCACTGGGCGCCGGCGAAGTACGATGGCGCGTGGGTCGAGTTCCCCGAATACACCGCCGAGTGCTACAGCGACCCCGCCTGGGGCAGCAACCCCGACATGGCCTATGATTGCGGCAAGCCCTTCGGCGACATCTGGAAGGTCGCGTGGGCGGGGATGGAGGAGAAGTGGCCCGGCGCCTACGCGGCCGTCGAGGCTTTCACCGTATCGAACGACGACATGGGCGCGATGATCACCGAGGTGGACCTGAACGGCAAGACGGTCGAACAGGTGGTGGCCGACTGGATGGCTGCGAACGAGGCGGCCTGGAAGGGCTGGATCGGGCAATAGTCCCGCAGGGGCCGGCGGGCGCCCCGCTGGGCGTCCGGCCGCCGGGACGCGAGATGGCCGGAACCGAAGCCAAGCTGATCTGCCGGGGGGTCTGGAAGCTGTTCGGCCCGCGCGCGGCCGAGACGCTGCGCGCCCTCGGCCCCGGCGCGTCGCCCGAGGCGCTGGCGGCGTCCGGGCTGGTGCCGGCGGTGCGCGATGTCGACCTGGCGGTGGGCGAGGGCGAGATCTTCGTCATCATGGGGCTGTCGGGCTCGGGCAAGTCTACCCTGGTGCGCTGCCTGTCGCGGCTGATCGAGCCGACCGCGGGCGAGATCCTGTTCCACGGCCGGAACCTGCTCGCGGCGTCCGACGCCGAGATGACCCGCCTGCGCCGCCACAAGATGGGCATGGTGTTCCAGCACTTCGCGCTCCTGCCGCACATGACGGTGCTGCAGAACGTGGCCTTCCCGCTCGAGGTGCAGGGCATGCCCCGCGCCGAGCGGGAGGAGCGGGCCGGCCGGATGGTGTCGCTTGTCGGCCTGCAGGGCCGCGAGGGCGCCTATCCGCGCCAGCTCTCGGGCGGCCAGCAGCAGCGTGTGGGCATTGCCCGCTCGCTCGCGGCCGACCCCGAGCTCTGGTTCCTCGACGAGCCGTTCTCGGCGCTCGACCCGCTGATCCGGCGCGAGATGCAGGACGAGTTCATCCGCCTGCAGTCGGTGCTGCGGAAGACCATCGTCTTCATCACCCACGATTTCGACGAGGCGATCCGGCTGGCCGACCGGATCGCGATCATGAAGGACGGTGCGGTGGTGCAGGCCGGCACGCCGGAGGAGATCGTGCTGGCGCCGGCCACCGACTATGTGCGCGAGTTCACCCGCGCGGTCCCGCGCGCCAAGGTGGTCAGGGTGGCGAGCGTCATGGGGCCCGCGGACGGCGCCCCGCCGGGGCGGAGTGTGGCCGCGCGCAGTTCGGTCGCCGAGGCCGCGGCGCTGTTCCGCGACGGCACCGAGGCCGTCGCCGTCACCGGCGCGGACGGCCGGGTGGTGGGCCGGCTCGCGCGCGCCGCCGTCGTCGACCTGATGCTCGGGGGCTGAGCGGATGGCCGATCTTGCCCATCCCCGTCCCGCCGCCCGGACCGGCGACCCGGCGCTCCTGCTCTGGCTCGCCGCGCTGATCCTCTTCGCGGCTCTCTGGCTCCGCGGCGCCGGGGCGCTGCCCTGGGCCTTCGACTTCCCGCGCGCCTGGATGCCGCCGTTCCAGGCCTGGATCGGCGGGGCAATGGACTGGCTGACCGACCGGGCGGATTTCGGGCTGTTCACCTTCCGCGAGCTGACGCGGGCGGTCTCGGCGGTGATCGACCTGCCGTACCGGATCGCGCTTGGCCTGCTCTCGGGCGGCGCGAGCCTCGGCGGCGTGCCGATCGCGCCGGTCGGCTGGCTCGGCGTCACGCTCGCCGCCGCGCTGCTCGGCCGGGCGCTGGGCGGCTGGCGGCTGGCGGCGCTGGTGGCGGGGTGTTTCCTCTTCATCGCCGCTTTTGGCCAGTGGACAAGCGCGATGGTGACGCTCGCCTCGATCCTCGTCGCGGTGCCGCTCGGCGTCGGCGGCGGGCTGGCGCTCGGCCTTGCCGGGCACCGCTGGCCGCGCTTCGGACGGGGGCTGGTGCCGGTGCTCGACCTGATGCAGACGATCCCGGTCTTCGCCTACCTGGTGCCGATCCTGATCCTCTTCGGCTTCGGCCCGACCTCGGCGGTGATCGCGACGCTGATCTACGCGATGCCGCCGATGACCCGGATCACCCTGCTGGCGCTCGCCCGCGTGCCGTCCGAGATCCGCGACCTCGGGCGGATGGTCGGCTGCTCGCGGCGGCAGATGACCTGGCGGGTGATGGTGCCGTCGGCGAAGGATGCGCTGATGGTGGGCGTGAACCAGGTCATCATGCTGTCGCTCAACATGGTCATCATCGCCTCGATGATCGGCGCCGGGGGCCTCGGCTTCGACGTGCTGGCGGCGCTCCGCCGGCTCGACTTCGGGGCCGGGCTCGAGGCGGGCTTCGCCATCGTCGCGCTTGCCATCGCGCTCGACCGGCTGAGCCAGGCGGCGGCCGGGCCGCGGCCCGCCGGCGGCGCCGCGGCGCGCAACCCCTACCTTCTCGGCGCGCTGGCGACGGTGGCGCTGGCCACGCTCCTCGGGCTCGCCGTGCCGGCGGTGCAGACCTGGCCCGAGGGTTGGCGCCTCTCGACCGGCACCTTCTGGTCCGAGGTCGTGGCCTGGATCAACGTCAACTACTTCGACGCGATCGAGGGCGTGAAGACCGCGCTCCTGATGAACGTGCTGATCCCGGTGAAGCGGTTCCTGATCGGGCTGCCGTGGATCGGGGTCGCGGCGCTGCTGGCGCTTGCCGGCTGGCGCCTCGGCGGGCCGCGCCTTGCCCTGCTTGCGGGCGGGCTGACGGCGGCGATCGCGGCGACCGGCCTCTGGGAGGAGGCGATGACCACCGTCTATCTCTGCGGCCTCTCGGTGATCCTCGCCATGCTGATCGGCCTGCCCATCGGCATCGCCGTCGCCGCGCGCGACGGCCTCTGGAGCTGGGTGCGGATCGTCATCGACACGCTGCAGACGCTGCCCGCCTTCGTCTACCTGATGCCGGCGGTCATGCTGTTCCGGGTGGGCGACTTCACCGCGATGATCGCGGTCGTGGCCTATGCGCTGGCGCCGGCGGTGCGCTACACCGTGCTCGGGCTGAGGGGCGTAGACCCGGCGCTGATCGAGGCGGGGCGCGCGATGGGCTGCACCGGCTGGCAGCTTCTGACCCGCATCAGGCTGAAGCTCGCGCTGCCCGAGATCCTGCTCGGGCTGAACCAGACGATCATGTTCGCGCTCTCGATGCTCGTCATCACCGCGCTGGTCGGCACCCGCGACCTGGGCCAGGAGGTCTATATCGCGCTGACCAAGGCCGATCCCGGGCGTGGCCTGGTGGCGGGGCTGTCCGTCGCCTTCATCGCGATCATCGCCGACCGGCTGATCCACGCCGCCGCCGCCCGCTCGCGTGAGCGGCTGGGCCTGACCGAGGGGGGTGCGCATGAGCCTGCCTGAGGCCGTCGCCGCGCTGCCCTGCTGGCGCGGAACGCCGCGCGGAGAGCTGCTGGCCGGCGGGCTCTCGAACGAGATCTGGAAGGTCACGGACGACGCGGGCCCGCATGTCGCCCGCCTCGGCCGCGACTATCCGTTCCACCATGTCGACCGCGCCCGCGAGGCGATGACCACGCGCGCCGCCCATGCCGCGGGCTTCGGCCCGGCGGTGGAGTTCACCGCGCCGGGGGTCATGGTGACGGCGTTCATCGACGCCCGCACCTGGGCGCCGGCGGATGTCCGCGCCGACCCGGTGCGCGTCGCCCGGCTCCTGGCCGACTTCCACGCCCGCATGGCGGCCGAGGTGTCCGGGCCGGCTTTCCTGTTCTGGCCGTTCCACGTGATCCGCGACTATGCCCGCACGCTCTGTGGCACGGCGCATGGCGCCGTGGCACCGGAGGCGCTCGCGCTCTCGACCGAGATGGAGGCGGCGCAGGTGCCGCTGCCGATCGTCTTCGGCCATCACGACCTGCTGCCGGCGAATTTCCTCGACGACGGGCGGCGGCTCTGGCTGATCGACTACGAGTATGCGGGCTTCGGCACCGCGCTTTTCGACCTTGCCGGGGCGGCCGCCAATGCCGGGATGGAACCCGCCGAGGCCGACGCGCTCGTCGCCGCCTATTTCGGCCGGTCCCCCGATCCCGGCCTGGCCCGCGCCTTCGACGCGATGCAGGTTGCGGCCCTGCTGCGCGAGACGATGTGGGCGCTGGTCTCGGACCTCCACCTCTCCGCACCGGGCGTCGACTACGCCGCCTATGCCGCAGAGAACCGCGCGCGGCTCGATGCCGCGCTGAGAGCCTACCGCGGCCGATGGGGAAGCCAGTGAACCTGCCAAGCCAAGCCCAGATCGTCGTCATCGGCGGCGGCATCATCGGCTGCTCCACCGCCTATCACCTCGCCCGGGACCACAAGGCCGACGTGCTGCTGCTGGAGCAGGGCAGGCTGACCAGCGGCTCGACCTGGCACGCGGCGGGGCTGGTGGGGCAGCTCCGCTCGTCGGCCTCGATCACGCAGGTGCTGAAATACTCGGTCGAGCTCTACAAGCGGCTCGACGCCGAGACCGGGCTGGCGACGGGGTGGAAGATGACCGGCTGCCTGAGGCTCGCCACCACGCCCGACCGCTGGACCGAGTACCGGCGGCTGGCCACGACCGCCCGCAGTTTCGGGATGGAGATGCACCTGATCGGCGCGGACGAGGTGAAGCGGATGTGGCCGCTGATGGATACGTCCGACCTGATCGGGGCGAGCTGGCTGCCGACCGACGGGCAGGCGAGCCCGTCCGACATCACCCAGTCGCTGGCCAGGGGCGCGCGGATGCACGGGGCGAAGCTGGTGGAGGGCGTGCGCGTCACCGGCTTCCGGATGGCGGGCGGCCGCATCGCCGCGGTCGTCACCGACCGGGGCGAGATCGGCTGCGACAAGGTGGTGAACTGCGCCGGCCAGTGGGCGCGGCAGGTCGGCGCGATGGCGGGCATCGCCGTGCCGCTCCAGCCGGTCAGGCACCAGTACATCGTGACCGAGGCGATCCCCGGCCTTTCGTCCGACGCCGCCACGATCCGTGACCCCGACCTTCGCACCTACTTCAAGGAGGAGGTCGGCGGCCTCGTCATGGGCGGCTACGAGCCCGACCCGCAGCCCTGGAGGCTGGAGGAGTCGGGCGGCGATGTTCCGGACGACTGGGAGTTCCGCCTCTTCGACGACGACTGGGACCATTTCGCCCAGCACATGGAGGCGGCCATCGCCCGGGTGCCGGCGCTGGCCGAGGCCGGCGTCAAGCAGATGATCAACGGCCCCGAGAGCTTCACGCCCGACGGCAACTTCATCCTCGGCCGGGCGCCGGACTGCGCCAACATGTATGTGGGCGCCGGCTTCAACGCTTTCGGCATCGCCTCCGGTGGCGGCGCCGGCTGGGTGCTGGCCGACTGGGTGGTGACCGGCGAGGCGCCGATGGACCTCTGGGTCGTCGACATCCGCCGCTTCGCAGGGCTCCACCGCGACCGGCAATGGGTCTGCGAGCGCACCTGCGAAGCCTACGGCAAGCACTACACGGTGGCTTTCCCGCACGAGGAGATGGAGAGCGGCCGCCCGCGCATCACCTCGCCGCTCTACGACCGGCTGAAGACGCACCGGGCGGTGTTCGGCTCGAAGCTCGGCTGGGAGCGGCCGAACTGGTTCGCGCCGGAGGGCATGGAGCCCCGCGACCTCTACGCGATGGGTCGGCAGAACTGGTTCGGCCCGGTGGGCGAGGAACATGCCCATGTGCGCGCCGCGGCCGGGCTCTTCGACCAGTCTTCCTTCGCCAAGTACGAGGTCACCGGGCGGGACGCCGAGGCGGCGCTTGACTGGGTCTGTGCCGGCGATGTGACGAAGGCCCCGGGGCGGCTGACCTACACGCAGCTTCTGAACGCCCGCGGCGGGATCGAGGCCGACCTGACGGTGGCCCGCCTCGGGCCGGAGAGGTTCTACATCGTCACCGGCACCGGCTTCCGCACTCACGACCTCGGCTGGATCAGGGACCACCTGCCCACGGGCGAGGTGCGGGTCGAGGACGTGACCGAGGGCTGGGGCACGCTGTCGCTCATGGGTCCGAGGGCACGGGCGGTCCTCGCGAGGGTCACCGGGGCCGACATCTCGAACGCCGCCTTTCCCTTCGGCCATGTCCGCGAGATCGCCATCGCCGGCGCGCAGGTCCGCGCGCTGCGCGTGACCTATGTGGGCGAACTCGGCTGGGAGCTGCATGTGCCGCTCGACGCTACCGGCGCGGTGTTCGACGCGCTGATGGAGGCAGGCGCGGGTGAGGAACTGCGCCCGGTGGGTTACCGGGCGCTGGAATCGCTGCGGCTCGAGAAGGGCTACCGCGCCTGGTCGTCCGACATCACGCCGAACGACACGCCGTTCGAGGCCGGCCTCGGCTGGGCGGTGAAGCTGCGCACGAACCGGCCGTTCCTGGGGCGCGAGGCGCTGGAGGCAGCGGCGGGCCGGCCGCTGAAGAAGCGCCTTGCGGGGTTCCTGGTGGAGGCGCCCGAAGCGGTGCTGCTGGGGCGCGAGACGATCCTGAGGGATGGCGCGCCGGTGGGCTACCTCACCTCGGGCGGCTACGGCTACACGCTGGGGCAGGGCGTCGGCTACGGCTATGTGCGCAACCCTGATGGGGTGGCCGAGGACTGGCTCCTGTCGGGCCGCTACGAGCTGGTGGTGGCGGGCGAGACGGTGCCGGCGCGGATCGGGCTGCGCCCGTTCCACGACCCGGAGGGTGCGCGCGTTCGGGGCTAGAGGTGGCGCAGCACCACCGCGCGGCTGGGCGTCGCCCCCGCCTCGCCCGGCATCGAGAGGTAGGGCTCGGTCGTCTCGACCAGCCGCGCGGCCTTCGCCGCGCCGACCGCCGCGGCGAAGCCGCCGGACCAGAGGCTCTCCTTCACGGTCAGCACCAGCACGCCCCCTGGCCGCGTCGCCGCCAGCAGGCCCGGCAGGGCCTCGGCGCCGACATGGCCAGTGGTCAGCACGCCGGCGCAGATCACGCCCGCGAAATGCGCGTCGCGGAACGGCAGCGGCTGCCCAAGCGCCGCCCGGTGCAAGGCGGCGTAGACGCCCTTGGCGCGTGCGATGGCCAGCATCCCCTCGGACAGGTCCAGCGCCTCGACATGGGGGTAGCCGAGGACGCCGAGCCATTCGCCGACAAGCCCGGTGCCCGCCCCGGCATCGAGCAAGGGCGCCGCGCCGCGCGGCAGGTGCCGCGCCAGCAGCGCCACCGCGATCGAGGGATGACGATAGCCGGCCCGCGCCATGTCGGCATCATAGGCGCCGGCCCAGGCGTCGTAGAGCCGCGCGATCTCCTCGGGGTCCTTCGCCGCATAGACCGCGTCGAGGTGGTCGTTGTCGTGGCCGCCCATGGCACCCCCTCCCTCTCCGCGACCCTAGCCAGCGGCGCGCGTCTGTGGAAGGCTTTCCGTCGCCGGAGGTGGGGGAGGGGCAGGCATGGACGCCGACGCGCGCGGGATCATGGCGGGAGTGCCGGCGCTTGCCGGCTATGGCGGGCCGCTCGAGCGGATGGGCGGGCTTACCAATGCGGTCTACCGCGCCGGCGACGTCGTGCTGCGCCTGCCCGGAAAGGGCACCGAGGACTACATCGACCGCGCCAGCGAGGCTGTCGCCGCGCGCGAGGCAGCCCGGGTCGGCGTCAGCCCCGAGGTGATCTTCGTCGACCCGGCGACCGGCATCATGGCCACGCGGTACGTCGCCGGTGCCGTCACCATGTCGCCCGAGGCGTTCCACGACCGGTCCGGCGCCCCGGCCCGTGCCGGCGCCGCGTTCCGCCGGTTGCACATCTCGGGCGCATCGTTCCCGGCACGCTTCGATCTGTTCCAGATGATCGACGGCTACCTGAAGCTCCTGGCGACACGGGAGGTCACGCTGCCCGAGGGCTACCACGACGTGGTGGCCGAGACGGCGGGCATCCGCGCCGCGCTCGACCGGGCGCCGGTCGCGCCGGTCGCCTGCCACTGCGACCCGCTCTGCGAGAACTTCCTCGATATCGGAGACCGGATGTGGATCGTCGACTGGGAGTATTCCGGCATGAACGACCCGATGTGGGATCTTGGCGACCTCTCCGTCGAGGGTGCCTTCGGCGCGGCCGAGGAAGACGAGATGCTCGCCGCCTATTTCGGCGGCGAGGCACCGGCGCGCGACCGGGCGCGGATGGTGGTCTACAAGGCGATGTGCGACCTGCTCTGGACGCTCTGGGGGCTGATCCAGCTTGCCAACGGCAACCCGGCGGACGACTTTGCCGCCTATGCGCGGAACCGCTTCGCGCGGTGCAAGGCGCTGATGGCGGAGCCGGATTTCGCCCGCCAGGTGGCCGTACTCCGGCGGTGACGGCAGCGATCGGGCTGGAATCGCGAGATGTCTGCCACCAGCCCCCGTGTGCCACGGAGCCTGGGACTTCGACCGTCAGGGTGCAGAAGTCGAGCCGTGTTGCGGCTGGCGCCGCATGCGGCCCTCGTCCGGCACGATGTCGTTGCGGTGATACGGGCACGCGACGACATGGCTCTCCCCGACCATCTCGAACGCAGGCCTCCGGGCGGCGCAGTCGGGCCTGGCGATGGGGCAGCGCGTGCGGAAGACGCAGCCCGAGGGCGGATCGAGAGGCGAGGGAAGCTCGCCCTCGATGATCGGGCGCGGGCGCAGCCGCTCGGCCTTCGGATCGGGAACCGGGACCGAGGCGATCAGCGCGCGGGTATAGGGATGACGCGGGTTTCCGACGATGCGCGCGGCGGGGCCGACCTCGACGATCCGGCCGAGATACATCACCGCGATCCTGGTCGAGATGTTGCGCACCACGCTGAGATCGTGCGCGATGAAAAGCAGCGACAGCCCCATCTCGCGCTGGAGGCCGCGCAGTAGGTTCACCACCTGCGCCTGAACCGACACGTCGAGCGCCGAGACCGGCTCGTCGCAGACCACGAGCTCGGGCTTCAGAATCAGCGCCCGGGCGATGCCGATGCGCTGGCACTGGCCGCCGGAGAACTCGTGCGGATAGCGGTTCATCAGGTTCGCCAGCAGGCCGACGCGCTCCATCATCTCGCCGGCGCGGCGCCGCACCTCGTCGCGGGACGTGTCGGGGAAATGCGTCACCAGCGGCTCGGCCACGATCTGGCCCACCGTCATCCGCGGGTTGAGCGCCGCCAGCGGGTCCTGGAACACCATCTGCACGTTGCGCCGGTGGGCGCGCTGCTCGGCCGGCGACAGCGTCGAGAGATCGCGTCCCTTCCAAAGGATGCGGCCCCTGGCGGGGCGCTGGGTGCCGACGATGGCGCGCGCGAGGGTCGATTTGCCCGACCCGCTTTCGCCGACGAGGCCCAGCGTCTCGCCCCGCTCAAGCGTCAGCGCGGCGTCCGACACGGCGTGCAGCGCAAGCGGCGGCGTCCAGGGCCAGGCGCCGCGCGGCGCGACGGCGAAGGTCACGTCCAGCCCCTGCACCTCAAGCAGTGGCGCCGTCATCGCACGTCCTCCACCGCGGCATGGCAGGCGCGAGCATGCGCGCCGGCAAAGACCTCGAGTGGCGGCATCGTCCGGCCGCAGATCTCCATCGCCCAGGGGCAGCGCGGCGTGAACGGACAGCCGGGCGGCTGGCGCAACATGTCGGGCGGCTCGCCCGGAATCGGCTGCAGGCTTCCCTCGGGCGTGTCGAGCCGGGGGACGGCACGCAGCAGGCCCAGCGTGTAGGGGTGGGCCGGGCGCTCAAACAACTCCTCGGTCGGCGCGGTCTCCATCACCTTGCCGCCGTAGAGCACCATCGTCCGGTCGCACGAGCCCGCCACGATCCCGAGATCGTGGGTGATGAGGATGACGGCGGTCCCGAACTCCTCCCGGATCTCCTGCAGAAGCTGCATGATCTGCGCCTGCACCGTGACGTCCAGCGCGGTCGTCGGCTCGTCGGCGATCAGCAGCCGGGGCTGGCACAGCAGGGACATCGCGATCATGATCCGCTGGCGCATCCCGCCGGAGAATTCGTGCGGGTACATCCTGAGGCGCGCGCGGGCGTCGGGGATGCGCACGGCGTCGAGCATGCGGACCGCCTCGGCCTCGGCCGCGCGCCGGCCCATCCCCCGGTGCAGCTGCAGGACTTCGGCCATCTGGTCGGCGATCCGCAGATACGGGTTCAGTGAGGTCATCGGATCCTGGAAGATCATCGAGATCTGCTCGGCCCGGATGCGGTTCAACTCGTGCTCGGGGCGGTTCAGGATCTCGGTTCCGTCGAGCCGCACGCTGCCGGTGGCGTGGCCGTTGCGGGCCAGGATGCCCAGCATCGCGAAGGCGAGCTGGGTCTTGCCCGAGCCGCTTTCGCCGACGATGGCGAGCGTCTCGCGCGGCTCGACCGCGAAGCTCACGCCGTTGACGGCGCGCACCGTCCCGTCGGGCGTGCTGAAGGCGACGAAGAGGTTGTCGACGGCGACGAGGGTCATTCAGCGGTCTTTGGGGTCAAGCGCGTCGCGCAGGCCGTCGCCGACGAAGAAGAACGCGAACAAGGTCACCACGAAGAAGCCCAGCGGGAAGAGAAGCTGCCAGACGGTCCCGAACTGCATTTCGGCCGCGCCGTCGTCGATCAGCGCGCCCCACGAGGTCAGCGGCTCCTGCACGCCAAGACCGAGGAAGCTGATGAAGCTTTCGTAGATGATCATGGAAGGCACCAGCAGCGTGGCATAGACGATCACCACGCCCAGCAGGTTCGGGATGATGTGGCGCAGGATGATGCGGAACGGCGTCACCCCGGTGGCGACGGCCGCCTCGACGAATTCCTTGTTCTTGATCGTCAGCGTCTGCCCCCGCGCGATCCGCGCCATGTCGAGCCACGAGATGAGCCCGATGCCGACGAACAGCATGATCACCGACCGGCCGAAGACGACCAGAAGCAGGATCAGCACGAACATGTAGGGGATCGACATCAGGACATCGACGATCCGCATCATCACGCTGTCGGTCCGCCCGCCGAAATAGCCCGCGACCGCGCCGTAGAACGTGCCGACGACCACCGCGATCAGCGCTCCTACGATGCCCACCATCAGCGAGATCTGCGTGCCCTGGACGGTGCGGGCGAAGAGGTCGCGCCCAAGCTGGTCGGTGCCGAACCAGTGGCCGGTGGCCAGCGACGGCCGCCCGGCCTCGGCCACGTTGCCGAGCACCGCCCAGTCGATCTCCTCGTACGACCAGGGCGCCACGAACGGCCCGACGATGGCGAAGAGCGCGACCACGGCGAGGACCACCAGCCCCGCCGCGGCAGCCCGGTTGCGCAGGAAGCGCCGCCGCGCATCGGCCCAGAGCGAGCGGCCGCGCACCGGGGCGGCGGCGGCGAGGTCTTCGGCGACGGTGCGGTCGGGATACATGCGCCGCGCCTTTTCAGTAGCGGATCTTGGGGTCGATCCAGGCATAGAGCAGGTCGACCACCAGGTTGAACAGGATCGTCAGCGCGCCCAGCAGGATCGTGATCCCCATCATCACGCCATAGTCGCGGTTCAGCGCCGAGTTGGTGAAGAACTGACCGATCCCGCCGGTCGAGAAGTAGACGTCGATCACCACCGATCCGGTGATCATGCCCACGAAGGCCGGCCCGAGATAGGAGATCACCGGGAGAAGCGCCGGCTTCAGCGCGTGGCGCAGGATGATCCGGTTCTGCGGCAGGCCCTTGGCTCGCGCCGTGCGGATGAAGTTCGAGTTCAGCACCTCGAGCATCGAGGCCCGCGCGATCCGCGCGATCGACGCCATGAAGCTGGTCGAGAGCGCGATGACCGGCATCACGACGTATTCCCATTGCCCGCCCTGCCAGCCGCCGCCCGGCAGCCAGCCGAGCCAGAGCGTGAAGACCAGCACCAGAAGCGGCGCCATCACGAAGTTGGGCAGCACCTGCGCGCCGACCGAGATGCCGACGGCAAGGTAGTCGAGCCAGGAATTGTGCCGCACCGCCGCCGTGATGCCGAGCGTGCCGCCGACAAGCACGGCGGCCACGAAGGACCAGAAGCCGTAGGTCAGCGTCACCGGGAAGCCCTGGGCGATCAGGTCGTTCACCGTCTGGTCGCGGTAGATGAACGACGGGCCGAAGTCGAACTCGGTGACGATGCCTGCGACATAGCGCCAGACCTGCACGACAAGCGGCTGGTCCAGCCCGTACTTCGCCTCGATGTTGGCGATCACATAGGCGGGCAGCGCGCGTTCGGTCGCGAAGGGGCTTCCCGGTGCGGAATGCATCAGGAGGAACGTCGCCACGATCAGGATCAGAAGCGTCGGGATCGCGACGGCGAGGCGGCGGAGGATGAAGGCGATCATGCGCGCACGGGTCGCGGGGCGGACCGGTCAGCCCGCCCCGGAGGCCATCGTCAGTTCGCGGCCGAGGCGGCGCGATAGATGTCCTTCAGGTACCAGTTGTTTTCGACGTTGTTCATCGGCCAGTTGCGGATTTCCGGGTCCAGCATGAACGTGATCGTGTAGTGATAGATCGGGATGATCGCCATGTCCTCGGCGAGGATCTGCTCGATCTGCGTGTAGTTCGGTTGCGGGTCGGCCATCGTCTTCGACTCGGCCAGGAGCCGGTCGACCTCCTCGCTGGCGTAACGGCCGTCGTTCGAGCCGTTGTCGCTGCGCATCAGGTCGAGGAAGGTCGACGCCTCGTTGTAGTCACCGCACCAGGCCGACCGGGCGAGGTCGAAGTTCTGCTCGCCGCGGATGTCGAGGTAGCTCTGCCATTCGTAGTTCTCGAGCGTGGTCTCGACACCCAGCTTCTGCTTCCACATCTGGCTGACCACGGTGGCGATCTGCTGGTGCGCCTCGTCGGTGTTGTAGATCAGCCGCAGCGTCAGGGGGTTGTCGGGGCCGTAGCCTGCCTCGGCGATCAGCGCCTTGGCCTGCTCGTCGCGTTCGGCCTGGCTCAGCGTGCCGTACTCGATCTCGGGCATGGTGAAGCCCGCCGTCGCCGCGTGCGTGAAGTTGTAGGCCGCAGGCTGGCCGCCCTTCAGGATCTGGTCCACGATCACGTTGCGGTCGACGGCGTAGGACAGCGCTTCGCGCACCCGCACGTCCTTGAGTGCCTCGTTGCCGCTCTCGGTGAAGTTGATCGCATAATAGTACGAACACAGCCGCGGCGTGGAATAGGTCTGGTCAGGATACTGCGCCTCGAGTTCGGGGTAGCGGCCCGGAGGCAGCGGCTCGGTATAGTCGATCTCGCCCGCGAGATAGCGCGTCAGCGCCTGGGTGTCGTCGTCGACGATCGGCGCCGTCATCTCCTCGATGTAGACGTTCGCGGCATCCCAGTATTCGGGGTTCTTGGTGATCCGGACATACTCGTTCACCGCTTGCTCGGACAGGACGTAGGCTCCGTTCGAGACGATGTTGCCCGGCTGCGTCCAGGCCGCGCCATGCGCCTCGATCGTGGCGCGGTGCGCCGGAAAGAGCGTCGCATAGGTGGTCATCGCGGGAAAGTAGGGCAGCGGTTGCGTCAGGTTGACCTCGAACGTGCGGTCATCGACCGCGCGAACGCCAAGCTGGTCCGGCGGCACTTCGCCGGCGATGATCTCGGCGGCATTCACGATTGAGGCGAGTTCGACGTACCACGAGTATTGCGAGGCGGTCGCCGGATCGGCGGCCCGCTGAAAGCCGTAGACGAAGTCCTGCGCGGTGACCGGATCGCCGTTCGACCAGCGTGCGTCGTCGCGCAGGTGGAAGGTGTAGGTCTTGTTGTCATTCGACGCCTCGAAGCGTTCGGCCGCCCCGGGAACGAGGTTGCCGTCGGCATCCTGGCTCATCAGCCCCTCGAAGAGCTGGCGGATGATGTGGAAGCCCTGCGTCTCCTCGTTCAGCTGCGGGTCGAGCGTCGGAAACTGCGCGGCCAGGCGATAGGTGAAGGTCTGGTTGTCGGACAGCGTGTCGCCGGTGGCCGGGTGGGTGGCCTGGGACAGCGCGGGCACCGCTGCGCCGAGCAGCAGCGCCGCGGCCAGCGGCAAGGTGGTGCGAAGGGTCATGTCGTTCTCCCTGAGCTGATTGCGTGCTCCGGCACGTCCGGCCGGATGGATGGCCGACATTCTGACGAAACCGGATGCTCATGCAACGCGGAGGGGGCGCAACTTCGAGTTGACAGAACGTTAAACTGACAACTTTCAGGCGGATCGGCGTCAATTCGCCGAACTTCAGAACCGCCCGAGGAAGCCGGGCTCGCCGTCGGGGAGGAAGACCTCGTCCTCGAGCCCTTCGGTCAGGTCCGCCCGATACCCAAGCCATCGGACGCCTGCGCCGCCGTCACACCGCGATCCCTCACCAACTTCAAAGCCTCAAGCTTGAACTCGCGGCTGAACTTCCGTCTCTCCATGGAAATCTCCCATTCGGTTGAAACACCTTGTCTCGGTGTCCACCAAACCGGCAGCAGGCCACGGCGTCTGGCTGAGGCGGGATGCAGCCATCACCAGATCAAGGCGATCACCGGACACAAGACCGACGCGGAAGTGTGTCGTTACACTGCGAAAGCCGACCAACAGCGCCTCGCTCACAGCGCGATGAAGATGCTGCAAGACACCGCAAACAACCCGAAACCTGCTAACGCCCTCTGAGCGGTTAGCAAACACGAGGAAAAACCTCTTCCGTTCCAACATCTTAGCGGAGGAAAGTGGCAGCCCGTAGGGGGCACTGAAGA